>JAPHTE010000057.1 GCA_026196445.1 Lysobacterales bacterium | reverse complement strand
GGCAACGTCCTGCGCCAGGCCGCGGATACTCAAACAATCCGCCCGGTTTGGCGTCAGGTCGACCTCGATGGCGTGGTCGTCCAGTTCGAGATATTCTTCCAGGCCCATACCAACGGGCGCATCGGAGGGCAGTTCGAGCAGACCGGAGTGGTCGTCCGACAAACCCAGTTCACGCGCCGAGCAAGCCATGCCGAAGGATTCGACACCACGCAGCTTGGCTTTCCTGATCTTGAACTCTCCGCCCAGCACCGCGCCGACCCTGGCCAGTGGCACCTTGATCCCGGGCCGCGCATTCGGTGCGCCACACACGACCTGAACAGGCTCGGTATCACCCTGGTCGATAACACAAACCTGGAGCTTGTCAGCGTCCGGGTGCGATTCGCAGGACAGGATTTCCGCCACCACGACATCAGAGAACTCACCGCCGACCGGTTCCACCGTGTCGACTTCCAGGCCCGAAGCGGTCAGTACCCCGGCCAGTTCGTCGACCGGCAGATTCACATCCACCCATTGCTTCAACCAGTTCACACTGAATCGCATAGTTTCGGCCCTTAATGAAACTGGCGCAGAAAGCGCAGGTCGTTTTCAAAGAAATGGCGCAGGTCGGTGACCCCGTAACGCAACATGGCCAGGCGTTCCACGCCTATACCAAAAGCGTAGCCGATGTATTTCTCGGCATCCACGTTGCAGGCCCTGAGCACGTTGGGGTGCACCATGCCGCAACCGAGGATCTCCAGCCAGCCAGGCTCTTTTCCGTCACCCCGGTCCCAGGCGATGTCCACCTCGGCCGAAGGTTCGGTAAACGGGAAATACGATGGCCGGAAACGCATCGCCAGTGAAGTCTCGAAGAACGCATTGACAAAATTCTGCAACACGCCTTTCAGGTCTGCCATGGTCACGCTCTCGCCCACCAGCAAGCCCTCGACCTGGTGGAACATGGGCGTATGGGTCTGGTCGGAATCGCTGCGGAACACCCTGCCCGGGGCGATGATCCTGATCGGCGCGCCTTTTTTCATCATCTCGCGGATCTGCACCGGCGAGGTATGCGTGCGCAACAGGCGACCGTCACCAAAATAAAAGGTGTCGTGCATGGCGCGTGCCGGATGATGCGGAGGGAAATTCAATGATTCGAAATTATGCAGGTCGTCTTCGACTTCAGGGCCGGTCGCGATGTCATAGCCCAGCCGTGAAAATATGTCCTGCATACGCTGCAGTGTATACGTGACCGGGTGCAGGCCACCACGCTGCTGGCCCCGGCCAGGCAAGGTGACGTCGATGGTTTCACGGGCCAGGCGTGCGTTCAGTGCCTGGTCTTCCAGCACTTGCTTGCGCTCGGTAATGGCACCGGCCACCTGGCCCTTGGCCTGGTTCACGGCCTGGCCGAATGCCTTGCGCTGTTCGGGCTCCATACCACCCAGGGATTTGAGCAAGGCAGTAATTTCGCCCTTTTTGCCCAGGTAGCGGACGCGTAGTTCGTCCAGGCCGGGCAAGTCGTCACTGGCGCTGATCTCGGCCAGCGCCTGCGAAAGAATTTGATTAACCGATTCCACCTCTACCACCTTGTTCGGGCGGCCCAAACGGACCGCCCGGGTGAACTTAGCCCAGGTTTGCCTTGGCTTTTTCAGCCAGCGCACCAAAAGCGGCAATATCATGCACGGCGAGGTCTGCGAGCACCTTGCGGTCGACCTCGATACCGGCCTGGTTCAGACCATGCATGAAACGGCTGTACGACAGACCAAACTGCCGCGCCGCTGCATTGATACGGACGATCCACAGGCGCCTGAACTGACGCTTACGCGCCCTGCGGTCACGGTATGAATACTGACCGGCCTTGATGACCGCCTGCTTGGCGACCCGGTAGACCTTGCGCCGGGCACCGTAATAGCCCTTGGCTTGCTTCAGTACTTTCTTGTGCTTCGAGCGTGCAACAACACCACGTTTTACTCTGGCCATTTTCTCACTCCTCCCTTATGAATACGGCAACAAACGTTTGACGGCTTTCTTGTCGGCGGCATCGATCGCATCGGT
>JAPHTE010000222.1 GCA_026196445.1 Lysobacterales bacterium | reverse complement strand
TGATGATCCCGTTGATCACGACCATCGTGGTGCTCGGGTGATTACGCCTGCCTCCCGCGAGGAATGGCGCGCGTGGCTTGAGAGTAACCACGCAAGTGCATGCGAAGTCTGGCTGGTTTATTACAAGAAACACACCGGCAAACCATCCGTCAGTTATATCGATTCGGTCAAGGAAGCGATATGTTATGGCTGGATAGACGGGCTCAAGAAGCGCGTCGATGACGAATGCTATATGCACCGGTTCACACCACGCAGACCGGGTAGCAAATGGTCACCTACGAATATCAAACTGGCAAAGGAACTGATCAGCGTCCTCGAGAACAACAAGAAACCTGGGATGAAATAGGAACACCGGCATGAAATCCGTACGCCTTGACGAAAGAAAGCTATACCCATCGAAAATCGTTTGTATCGGCCAGAACTACGTGGACCACATCAAGGAACTGGGTAACGAAATACCCAGCCAACCGGTTATTTTTATCAAGCCCAACTCGGCAATTGCCACCGATGTCAAATCCCACGAACACGACGTCATCCACCATGAGGCCGAGATCTCGTTTATCGTCATGGGTGGTGAGCTGATTGCAGTGGGTTTTGGCCTGGACCTGACCAAGAGAGAAGTGCAAACAGGGCTGCGCAACAAGGGCATGCCGTGGGAGCGTTCCAAGGCCTTCGATGGTGCAGCGGTGTTCAGTGATTTTGTGCATATTGACGGGCCCATGGAAGACCTCAGGCTGGAGTTATGGACCAACGGTCAATTGATCCAGCACGGTGGTTACGAGCTGATGATGAACAAGCCGGCAGATATCCTGGCGGAAGTACGTGGTTTCATGTCACTGGAGGATGGTGACGTGATCATGAGTGGCACACCAAAAGGCGTCGGTCCGATCCATCTGGGTGACCGGCTGCACGGCAAGGTTTTTACTGCAGACACACTGTTGGTGGAAAAACACTGGACGGTCGTATGAGGATCGTCGAGATCAGATCGCAACCTGTCGAGCTTTACAAAATCCTCAAGTTCGAAGGCCTGGCCGCCAGTGGTGGCGAGGCCAAGCAGGTTATTGCCGACGGTTTGGTTCGTCTCAACGGGCAAGTGGAGACGCGCAAACGCAAGCAGATCGTTGCCGGGGACGTCATCGAGTTTTTTGGTGATGCCATGCGGATGGAATTAGCCAAAACCGATGCGTAAACTGTTGAACGATAATGACCTGGTATTGATGGAGGCATCGATCGTCGAGTGCTTGCGCCGCTCCGGAAATATCGATCTTCACCCGCAACTGATTCATGCACCGTTGATTTACGACGTATCCGGCAGGCAGGCGCTTGCCGGGCTTTACCAGTCCTATATCGATATTGCGATCGATGCTGAAAGACCATTCCTGATGTTTACGCCTACGTGGAGGGCGAACCATGAAAGGGTGACCGGGGCGGGAGCCAGCATCACCATCAATATCGATGCGGCCCACTTCTTGAGAGAACTGCAACAGGGACAAGGTGCCTGGAAAGGCATGATCAGGATCGGCGGAATGATCGGTTGCAGGAACGATTGCTACCAACCGCAAGAGGGTTTGTCCGCGTCAGAGGCAGAAAAATTTCACGGTTGGCAACTCGGTCAATTACAACAGGGCGGTGTGGACTTTCTGATTGCGCAGACCCTTCCCAATGTCATTGAGGCCATTGGCATCGCCAGGGCCATGGAGAAAACCGGCCTGGAATACATCATCAGTTTTGTCATCTCGCGGGATGGACGTGTGCTCGATGGCACGGACCTCGAAACGGCCATCGGTATTATCGATGCAGAAACACGCCAACCACCACTCGGCTACATGGTGAATTGTGCTTACCCCTCATTCCTGTGTGCCGAACATCAATCACCGGGTGTATTCGAAAGATTGGTCGGCTACCAGGCAAATGCTTCCTCGCTGGATCATTGTGAACTGGACGGGGCCGAGGACCTGCACCGGGAAGATATCGGCAACTGGGGTGAATTGATGCTGGAATTGAACCGGGAATACGGTGTAAAAATTCTTGGTGGCTGTTGCGGGACGGACACGGAACACCTGCGATATATCAGCCGGGAGGGCTGAGCTTATGGGGCAATGGAAAAGTATCACGCTCGATGACGTTCGCATGGCGGCTGCCGTCGTGTATGCCGAAATGCGTCCGACCCCACAATATCGTTGGCCACTATTATGTGAACGTCTCGATGCAGAAGTCTGGGTTAAGCACGAAAACCACACGCCGGTCGGCGCCTTCAAAATCCGCGGGGGATTGAATTATTTTGCGCAACTGGCAAAGACGGGTGACAGGCCGGCAGGGGTCATCAGCGCCACGCGCGGCAACCATGGCCAGTCGGTGGGGCTTGCAGCGCGACGCCATGGCATTCCGGCAACCATTGTCGTGCCGCATGGCAACAGCGTGGAGAAAAACGCTGCCATGCGTTCGTTGGGTGTGGAGTTGATCGAGCACGGCGACGATTTCCAGGAGTCCCGTGAATTCGCCGTGGCAATGGCGGAAGAGCGGTCTTTGCACATGGTGCCGGCTTTTCACCCATGGTTGGTGGCCGGTGTGGCCACCTACGCACTGGAGTTGTTCGAAGCCGTGGCAAACGTCGATGTAGCATATGTTCCGATCGGCCTGGGCTCCGGTATCAGCGGCATGATGACGGTGCGGGACGCACTGGGGCTTAAAACGCGTATCGTCGGCGTCGTATCGAGCCATGCCAGTGCCTACGCCTTGTCGTTTGAAGCAGGACACGCGGTTGAATCCCCGGTCACCACGCAGT
>JAPHTE010000349.1 GCA_026196445.1 Lysobacterales bacterium | reverse complement strand
CGAGAGCCTACACGACTGCAGGGATGCAGGAGGTAGAACAACGCCGGGAGCAGTTGTCGAGGGATGTATATACGGCGTGTCTCAGGTGGATATACCTGTAGCGCCGCTTATGTTCGGATGAATGGTATGCCGCGGGCAGGGCAGGGATCGTTCCTGACAATTCCCTGCATTTCCTCCATCCCTGGAGGTCAGAGGCGCAGGAGCGGCCCCACTGTCCCGGAAAGCAATACCCGGGACAGCCAAAACATGATTGTGTTCTATTGGACCTCCTTCAGGTTGAACTCACTGGTCTTTCGCAACCGGTTGTCCCGGGAGTTTGCGGTCCTTCGTGACCGAACCGGTCAGTACCAGCTTCATGGCGTCTTCAAAGGGGATATCCAGCGGTGTCAGGCAACTGCGCGGCAGGAACACCGTGTAGCCGCCGATCTGGTAACTCATCGGCATGTACACTGCCACCGGGTCTTCAGCCGCCGGCATGAAGGGCAGGTCATCGAACTTCTCGCGGGTGACAAACCCCAGTAGTTGGAATGCTTGGCCAGGCAGTTGCACCATCACGACCTTGCCCAGTTTGGAATCCTTGTCCGGGTTCAGGTAGCCGATAAAGTCCTTGAGGGCCGTGTAGATGCTCTTGACCAGCGGCAGGCGACGGAGGATGGCTTCACCAAGGTCGAAGAGTTTCTGAAAGATCAGGACATGCGAAAGCAGGCCGATCAACGCGATCAGGACCAGGCCGGATACCAGTCCCATGCCGGGTATGTACCAGCCTTCGGGCAGCGTGAATTTCAGCACGGTGCCCATCAACCGTTCAGCACCAGCGGCGACCCACCATAGGATGGCCAGTGTCAGCGCGCTCGGTATGACGACCGCCAGCCCTTTCAGAAAAAGTTTACCCAGTGTATTCATCTTTGAGGTTGCTACCTGATTTGCTTGCTGGCCATTATGTTTTATGAGAACAAGCCGTGCAAATACCAACCGGGCCGGGGTTTGTATTCACGGAAGGCCCACAGGGCGCCGCCGTTTGAGTCCTGCACGATGAAATAATCCCGGCGGCAATCGCCGCCATCCCACCAGCCGGATTCTATCCGCTCGGGTCCCGTCAACACCCGGTAGTCGGCGATTCGGCAGGGCCGTGGCTCGGGGAATAACCAGCTTGGGCGGCCCGGACGGGTGGTGTAAGTAGCGGGTGTATCCAGTTCCCGTATAGACCAGCTGTGCTCGGGGCGGTGGTCCTGCCGGGCCGTGATGCCCTGTACGGTATTGGTGCCCAGCCGGGCCTGCAGACGCTCGATGGTACTGCTGTCCTGCAGCGTGTCCCCATCCTGCAGCAGGTCGGCCTGGCTGGCGGCGAAAGGCAGAAACTCCGGCGTCTGCAAGCGGATGTGACGCACCGGGCAGGGTAGCTGCAGCCGCTCCAGGCGCTCACGCAGTAACAGCAACAGGTGTATCTCCGATCGTGTCACCTGGCGCAAGTCCAACGCGATATTTTGTCTTCCTTCGTGCAATTGCAGGCATACTTGCAGTCTTTGTATGCCCCGGTCACGGGCGCGCAGCACTCCGCACAGTTCCTGAACCAGCCGTTTCAGCGGAAAGACCAGGCCCTGGGTATGTTCCGTGTCTGCCAGGTCCAAACCGGCCGAAAAATTATCCGGGGGCTGGAAGGCTTTACGCGGGTCGGCACGTCGGCCGAGCAGGCGGTCCAGGTAGTTGGCGGTTGACGGCCCCAGCCTTCTTGCCAGCGCCTTGCGTGGCAGCCGGAAGATTTCGATGGCGGTACAAAAACCCATTTTTTGCAGGGCTTCGATGGCGTCCGACTCGAGGTTCAGGCTGTCGATGCCAAGTGCGCCGATCGTCTTTTGTATGTTGGCCATGGCCCGGATCCGGAGGCCGTGCCGTGCCGCGATCAGGGCTGCCTCGGGGGTGGGTGCAATACCGCTGGTGGCATCGAGGCCATGTTGTTCGAGTTCCGTGCAGATTTGCCTGGCGAGTGTCCGGGCGCTGCCGAACAAACGCCGGCTGGCGGCAATCTCCAGTAACAGGCTACTGTTTGGCGTGGCAATACAGACCTGGCTGCTGTACCGGTAGCACCAGCCGGCGAGGCGCTCCAGGCTGTCCGGGTCTTCGAGCAGCGGGAAGTGCAGGGCCAGCCATTGGGGTGATTTTCTCGTATCAGGGCTCGTGACCATGAGGGTAGTTTGCCATCAAAGATTCTCCATTCATGAGAATGGAAATGTTGGGTCAGTCGTATCATTATACTGTATAAAAAACCAGGTAAAGTACCGCGGGCTGGTTGCGGTACTTTACCTGGCTAGCTCAATCCCGTTTGCTCAGGGGTTCAAGCAGGTCCGCCGGGCATGGTCAGTGCCCGGCAGTCATTAACTTTCGGTTGCGCGGCGCCTCAACCACAAGGTGGCGCCGAGGAATACGGCGGTGATCGCCAGACTGATCAGCATGTCGGTGGAAAACAGCCGGTCGAACATGTTGGCAACGGTGACATGGTGGTCGAACTCATGCGTAATCGGTATGCCCAATGCTGCCCCGAAGCCGTCGTTTTCATGCATGTCGCCGGACATGATCAACGGACTGTTGGCGAACCAGCGGCCAAACAGGCCGAACAGGTTGTCGCTCAGGGTGAAGGTTTTCAGGAAATCGATCCACAATTCCAACACACCCAGGATGACCGGCGGCAGGACCGCGAACAACAGTGGGATACGCGGCGCGAATGCGGATACCAGCATCAGCCAGCCGTACAGGGGCAGGGCCCAGATTGACTGGGTAAAATAACTGGTCAGCACCAGGCCCCAAGCCTCGAAGGGATTGCCAAGGCTAAGGAAAAGTGTCCACGGGTTTTCACCCAGTGACAGGACCACTACCGAGAACAGCAGCATGATCACGATATGGGTGATGACGTAGATGATCCAGAAGATCAGTGGTGCGACCACCATGGCTGCAAACAATTTTGAAGTGATGGTCAGTGTGTCGGAGGCCGGCAATGACTTCCAGAACAATATGCTGCGGTCCTTGCGGTCGTCGTACAGCGAGCCCAGCAGGTAGAAAAATACTACGAAGGCCAGAACCATGGAAAATATGACAGAGGATTCAAGATTCGCGGCGTAAAGAATCTGGCTGCGCAGCTCTGTGTCCTGCTGTGCGATAAAGCGGATCAACTCCTTGAGCGACTGGAATTCGTTGTCAAAGTGGCTGAAGGTGATGATGAACATCAACATCGCTGCCAGATGGATGCCGCCTATGACCAGTGGCGTCGTGCGGAATGCACCCTTGTTTTCCCAGAATTCGCGCTTGACCAGCGCCAGCAGACGGTTCATGACTCACCTCCGTTCATGGTGGCGACAAACAGGTCCGCAACACTCGGTGTGTGCAGTTCGCCCAATTCTTTGAGTTGTTCGCGGTTGGCGTTTTTGAACAGGAAAATATGCCGCCCGAACAATACACGCTCATAAAGCGGTTTCAATTCACGGGCCGTGGCGGCCTTGTCGGGTGCGACCATCAACTCGGTATACTGCTCCTGGACATCGTCCATCGTACAGTCGAGTGCAATGCGGCCCTCCTTGATGAAGATCAGGTCACTGAGGATGTGTTCCACTTCCTCGACCTGGTGGGTAGTGATGACGATGGTGCGCTGTTCGTCAAAATAGTCATTCAGCAGGTTGGTGTAGAACTGTTTGCGGTACAGGATATCCAGACCCAGCGTGGGTTCGTCCAGCACCAGCAGTTTAACGTCGATCGCCATGACGATCGCCAGGTGCAACTGCGTGACCATGCCCTTGGATAGCTGTTTGACCCGGTGCTCCAGCGTGACCTTGGTGGTCGACAGGTACTTGAGGCATTTTTCGCGGGAGAATTTCGGGTGAATTTTTTCCGTCAATTCCAGCAGTTGCCAGACCCGTATCCAGCGTGGCAGCACGGCGACGTCGGCGATGAAGCAGACGTCCTCCATCAGCGTGGCCCGGTCCCTGGCGGGGCTCTTGCCCAATACGCTCAGGTCTCCGTCGTAGGTGGCCAGTCCGAGAATAGCCTTCAGGGCGGTGGTTTTACCTGCGCCATTCGGGCCGATAAGGCCGACGATCTTGCCCGCGGAAATTTGCAGGTCAATGTTGTCGACGGCCACGGTGCGGCCATATCGTTTGCTAAGACCGTGAGCTTCAATCACGTTGTTCATCAGGAACCAGCCTCTTTTTCTGTTTCAGTCTTGAGTAGTGCATCGATATCGAGTCCCAGTTGGTGAATGCGCGTGAGCATGGCGGGCCATTCTTCTTTGAGAAATTTCTGTCGTTCGCTTTCGGTGAGCTGCCGGCGGGCGCCTTCGCGGACAAACATGCCCAGCCCACGGCGTTTTTCGACCAGCCCGTCATCGACCAGTGCCTGGTACGACTTGGAGACGGTGATCGGGTTCAGTTGGAAATCGGAAGCGACGGTGCGTACCGAGGGCAGGGCATCACCCTCGGCCAGCGTACCGTCCAGGATCATGGCAACCGTACGTTCTTTCAATTGCCAGTAGATCGGCTGGCTGTCATTCCATTGGCTGGTCATGTCAACGACGGAACAGGAGCAAACCGAGGTTCAGGCCGCGGCGTTTCGGTTTCGCCGCATCACCGCTCAGGCCATTGTCGCCGGTTTCAATCTTAGCGGTGGTGACGGATTGCTGGTCAGAGGCCTGTAAATCCTGGTTGGCCTTGTAACCGACTGTGCTGCTGGCCAATAGCAGTACCGCTGCCAAAATTGCCAGTCCGTTGGGGATGTGTATCCGGTGGTGTTTCAATAAGTTCAACATTTTGCTGCTCGTCAATGTGTTGATTCTTTAGTGTTGTAGTGAAGTATAACACTACTATTTCAAATTGCAAGCGTTTTATTTGGGTTTTTTGTTTTGCCTTTCGGTGCGTTACTTCTATTTGCGTACCCACCAAATAGAAGCGACAAAAGAGTGATCAGGCTCAGTTCTGCCAGTAATGCGGAAAGCTGATAGCCGTGTCACATGGCACCAACATGTTCTTCGGCGTACATCGAAAAGTGGCCGCATCTATTGTTCAGCTGATTTGGCTTCTGATCTGTTTGAGGTAGGCGCTTGGCAAACCCAACTTGACTGCGAGTATCAGCAGGGACTTCGCGTATTGCGGATTCGTGCCCCCCAATTCACTCTGCGGGAGGGTATAACAGACTGCCCGTTTAAGCGTGCCGTCCGGCAGTACAACCCAAACGGATTCAGGAACGTAGTCGGCCACGCTTTCATCCGCATACAGTGCTCTCACATCCTCTGCTCGCATCGTCATTAGAATACCGTGCGCCCGATTGCTCTCATCCGGCACCAGTGTTGCTCTTTCGCCTATGCGTAAACCGTAACCATCGACGTACGCCAAGGCCGCTGTCGATGGGTTGATACCTCTTGATGCGAGTAGTGACCTGTCCATGAAGAGACCGTAGAAAAAAACTGCTACGTCTTGTGCATTCATTTTGTGCTCAATCGCCTTTTGTTCTTGCTGCCTTGCCAGGCCAGTGCCAGTGCGATGAGCATGGGGATGTAGCGCTCGGCGATGTCGCCGGGAGTTTCGGTGGTCCAGCTGATGATGACCGTCAGTGTGAAGCCGGTGATCATCGCCGCTATGCGCCAGTTGGGCGCCACCGGTCCGCGCCATAACGTGACGACCAGCAGAGGTCCGAAGGCAGCGGCCAGCGCCTGCCAGGCGAACAGCACGCGGCTGAATATGGCTTCCGGTGAATAAACGGCCAGCGCAATGGCGGCGATACCGATCAGCAACACCACCCAGCGCGCCTGGTGCAGGCTGCCCCTGGTTGCGGGCCGGCCGTTGCGCATGTCGTGGCTGACGCTGGATGCGGCGACCAGCAACTGGCTGTCGGCGGTCGACATGATGGCCGACAGGATCGCGGAGACCATGATGCCGGCCAGCACCGATGGCAGCAGCAGGGTGGCGAGCGCGAACAGCACCTGCTCACCGTCACCCAGCGTGGTCACGAGGATGCGTCCGCACCAGCCCAGCAAAACCATGCCGGTGTAGATGATGACTGCCCAGCCGATGGCAATCAGCCGCGCTTTCGGAATGGCCTTTTCGTCTTCCATGGCCATGAAGCGGTTGACCACGTGTGGTTGGCCGGGATAGCCCAGACCTATGCCCAGCAGGCCGATGACAAAGCCGACGCCGGCAACCAAGCCCTCCTGGCGGGTCCAGAGCATGGTGTTTGAGATGTCTGAGACGTGCAGGGCAGCCAGCAACTCGCCAGGACCCCCAATAGCGACCAGGGCGGTCAAGGGTAATACTATGGCGCTGCCTGCCATCAGCAGGCCCTGCAGGCTGTCAGTGATGCTGGCGGCCCAAAATCCGCCGAGCATGACGTAGATCAGCACGATACCGGCGCCGAGCAGGATGGCCAAAACCGGCTCGATGTTGAGCGCACTGGCAAAAGTATGGCCGGCGGCCTGAAACTGCGCAGCGACATAAAAGGTGAACGAAAACAGGATCACCGCTGCGCCGATGCGCATGATGGCCACCCTGGCCGGGTCACCCGGCGGCCCGGCGATAAACTCGGTCAGGGTCAGCGCGTTGCTGTTCCGGCTCTGCCGCCACATGCGCGGTGCGATCCAGTACCAGTTGATAAAAAACCCCAGCAGGGTAGAGGGGATCAGCCAGACGGCGGGCAAGCCCCAGGCATAGGCGGCACCTGAAACGCCCAGCAGGCTCCATGCTGAAGAGGAACTGGCCGAGGCGCTCAGCGAGGCGACCACCGCGCCCAGCTTTCGCCCGCCCAGGTAAAAATCCTCGTTGTCGGAGGTGCGCCTGCTGGCCCACCAGCCGATGGCCAGCAGCAATACCTGGTACAGGACCAATGTGGCGATCAGTGTATTCATGACGCTAAGGATAACCTGACTGAAATACGGGGTCAGGTAATTTTTCACCTTGAAAAATGCTCCCAAACAGCATATTTGCGGTAAATTTGCCCCGGCACGGCATTTTTGTTTGCGAACGCTGTCGGATAAGGCGACAATTCCCAATCTGTTTAACAGGAGCAACCATAGAATGAACTTTTTAACACGCTGCGGGCTGATTCTGGCCGTCGCAATCGTATCACTTAACGCATGGGCCACCGAACTGGAAACCGAAGAACAAAAACTGGGTTACATCATCGGTATGGACATCGGAAAATCGTTACGTGACCAGGGTGCGGAAGTTGACCTCGAGTCCCTGCTCGATGCCATTAGTACGACCTTCAAGGGCGAAGAGGCCGCGCTGACGGCTGAAGAAGCCGCCGCCATCCGCCAGGCTTACGTGGAAAAGCGCCAGGCTGAGCGGCAGGCTGAAACTGCCGCAGTGGCCGGTGCTAACCTGGCCGAAGGCCAAAAATTCCTCGCTGAGAACAAGACCAAGGAAGGCGTGCAGACAACCGAATCAGGGCTGCAATACAAGGTGTTGACGATGGGTGACGGCGCCAAACCGGTTGCAACGGATACAGTGCAGGTACATTACCGTGGCACATTGCTGGACGGGACCGAATTTGACAGTTCCTATGCACGTAACGAGCCGATATCCTTCGCCCTGAACCGGGTTATTGCGGGTTGGACCGAGGGTGTGCAACTGATGCCTGTCGGCAGCAAGTTCATGTTCTATATCGCGCCTGAGCTGGCCTATGGCGAAGGCGGCGGTGGCCCTATCCCACCCAATGCAACCTTGATTTTCGAAGTGGAGTTGCTCGACATAGTCACGGAATAACTACTTCATAAATTACATAAATAATAAATTTTAAAGTATTGATATATAAGATAATGGTGTGGTCAGGTTTGTTTCTGGGGTCGATTTAATCAATCTTCCCTGGGATGCCGGCAGACCTGGCTACACCACCATTTTCATGAAGTCTCCCGCAACCGTTCGCACACACCTGATCACGTCCTGTCATGAGCAATAGCCTTAAAGACCAGTTGCTGGCACTTGGCCTGGCCCCAAAGAAGGATGTCGCCAAGGGCAAGGGTAATTCCCGCAAGAAAGCGGCTGGTAAAAAGCCGCATGACGATGCAGATATATCCCTGGACCAGGCCTACCGGATACGCAACAAGGAGGAACAGCGGCAAAAGCAAAAGGCTATTGCCGAAAAACGTGAACTGGAACGTCGGCGCCGCGAGGTCAACAAGAAACTCAAGGGCATTATTGACGAATTCGCTGTACGTGATGAAAAGGCCGAGATCAAGCGCAGTTTTGTCTACAAGGGCAAGATCCGCAGCGTGCTGACAACGGCCGAGCAACTCAAGCAAATCAACAGTGGAACGCTGGGTGTCGTCTACCTGAGAGGAAACTACCACCTGCTGCCGGCAGACAAGGTCGAAGAAATTCGCCAATTCGCACCGGACCACATCCCGGACCTTGGCGGCGCCGACAGCGAAGAGGAGCAGGAGCACCCGGTACCGGATGATTTAATCTGGTAGCAATCACCTCGCCACACGAGTGG
>JAPHTE010000073.1 GCA_026196445.1 Lysobacterales bacterium | reverse complement strand
GCATCGGCCTCACGCGGGTAGACATCGGCGATCATGTAGCGCCCGTTCGGGTGGATGGACGGGTGACCGTGGTTGGCAGGAACACTCGTGAATTTACGGTAATCATTGCCGTCATATTTCGCTTGCACGTACATCCAGCCCTCCCTGTCGATGTCGAGGTTCATAATCACGTGTTCGCCATCTGGGTGCCAGTTGGGGTGGTTGCCGCCTTTGTCGGCCCATTCCGAAGCCGGGATGGCGACGCAGATGTCATCACCGTCACGGGTCATGGTGATCAGCATCGGCCTGCGTTTGTTGTCGCTCTCCGGCATGTAGCGCAAGACCAGCATGATGCGCTCAGCGCTGGCGTTGAACTTGACATGAAATCCATAAAAATCGCCTGGTCCGTAACGGCTGACATCGATCTTCGGAATGGCTTCTTCAACAATGCGCTTGTACGAGGCGACCATCCGTTTTTCGCCGGTCAGGGTGTTGGTGACGTAGACGCCGTCATCATCGACTGCGCCCTTGTTGACCGGGATAGTTTCAGGGGGTACGACCACACCGTAACCCGCCTGGGTGGCCCCAATGCGGCGCAGGCTGGTGCTGACCGCCCATTTACCATCCTGGGAAACAGAGTAAACCGTGCCGTCCAGCTTGTGCGTTGCACCTGACTTGGGGTTCATCTTGACGCCGAAAGGCATCCATGTTTCCGGATCGACATCGTTGAAAAAGAGTTCTTCGTCGATGGCGCCCCATTGCACCTGGGCGCCGAGTTGGGTATCCCAGCCGATGGTTTCAGCAACGATCTTTTGCTCGCCGGTTGCAAGGTCCACCACGACAATCTCGGCCTTTTCGCCGGGTTCGGGCGGCCGGTCTTCACGCGGCAGGCGGGTCAGGCCCAGGTAGCGTCCAGAAGGGCTGAACGGTGAGGACAGATGAAAGCGGTGGATGCAGCGATCCAGATCGGGTGTGACATTCCAGACTGGTACCGCGGGATCAAAGTCCGTGTATCGAGGGAACAGCGCATCCAGCGGGTATTCAGGGGCAGGTTGTGCCACCTGGTTCGTCATGCCCGGTCCACTGTCGCTATCCTTGCAGCCACCGAGGGCGAGCGTGGAAATCGCTGCTGACATTGCCACTATGAAATCACGTCGTTGCATTTTCATCTTTCACTCCGTACCCGTTTTAGTTGTGCCAGAAACTGGACCGTAGCATAATTATGCCACCGGGGGCATAATTTCACTACCACTCAACGCAAATGCAGGGAAACCAGACATGACTTACAGGACACTCTTACGAATAGCGTGCATTTTCTGGGCCGGATTACTGGTCGGAACAACACAGGCGGCGGACTGGCAGAACCTGCTCGAAGGTTCTGATCTTTCCGGCTGGAAACAACTCGGCGGAACTGCGCGTTACGTGGTCGAAGGCGATACCATCATAGGCTACACGGTGCCCGATTCGCCCAACAGCTTCCTGACCACCAAGAAAGAATACAGCGACTTCATCATCGAGTACGAAACCAAGGTTGAGTCCGGAATGAACTCAGGCATGATGATCCGTGCCGACGTTCGCGACAACGGCGTGGTGTTCGGCTACCAGGTCGAGGTTGATCCAACGCCCCGGCGGTTCAGTGGCGGCCTGTACGATGAAAAACGCAGAAAATGGCTGTATCCGTTGACCTTGAATGAAAAAGGTCGCGATGCGTTCAGGAACGGTGAATGGAATCACTTCCGCGTGGAAGCCATTGGCAATTCCATCCAGGTCTGGGTCAACGGCATCCAGACGGCCGCGATGGTGGACGACTGGGACGACGAGGGTTTCTTCGGCCTACAGGTGCACGCTATCAAGACCCCGGACCAGGTTGGCAGGACCGTGCGTTGGCGTAATATGCGTATCCTGACCGACGATCTTGAAGCCAACCGCACCGACCGGGACCCCGAAGTCACCGAAGTTAGTTTTCTCGACAACCAGCTGACACCCTATGAGAAACGCCAGGGCTGGCGGCTTTTGTGGGACGGCAAAACCAGTGCGGGCTGGCGCGGCGCCAAGCTCGACCACTTTCCGGAATCAGGCTGGACCATGGAAAACGGCGTGCTGACGGTCGAGGCGACCGACGGCGGTGAGTCCACCGGCCCGGGCGATATCGTCACTATCGACAGCTTCGCCAACTTTGAATTCACGTTTGAGTTCAAGATGACCGAAGGCGCCAATAGCGGCGTCAAGTATTTCGTCGATCCCGCCCTGAACAAGGGCGAGGGCTCTGCGATTGGCTGCGAGTTCCAGGTGTTGGACGACAAGGTGCACCCGGATGCGAAGAAGGGTGTCGCGGGCAACCGCACGCTGGCTTCCCTCTATGACCTGATTACGGCCGAAAACCTGCAGACCACTGGCCGGGCCAAGCAGTTCAAGGGCATTGGCGAGTGGAACCAGGGCCGCATCGTATCGGACAACGGTCACGTCGAGCACTGGCTCAACGGCGAGAAATACATCGAGTTTGACCGCCACAGCCAGATGTTCCGGGCGCTGGTCGCCTACAGCAAGTACCAGGTCTGGCCGGGTTTCTGCCAGTGGCCGGAAGGCAGTTTGCTGCTACAGGACCACGGCAACGAGGTCAGCTTCAAGAACCTCAAGGTGCGCGAGTGGTAGGCAGAACTGGCGCCAGATCAGGTTAGAAATGTGAGCTTCAGGGCCGCCACGTGGGTACTGGTTCTTGGCGGCTCGCTCACCTTTGCACCGTTT
>JAPHTE010000364.1 GCA_026196445.1 Lysobacterales bacterium | reverse complement strand
CGCATGCCGGTCATCGCCATTACCGGCACCAACGGCAAGACTACCACCACGCGTATGCTCAGCCATATCATGCAGCACGCCGGCAGGAAGCCGGGCATGGTGTGCACCGATGGAATCTATGTCAACGGTCAGGAGGTTGAAAAGGGTGATTATTGTTCTGACACTGGACATTTGAAGATTCTGACCGACAGGAAAGCCGAAATCGCCGTCCTGGAAACACACCATGCGGGCATCATGTTTCGTGGATTTTGTTTTGACTGGTGCGAAATTGCCGTGTGCCTGAATGTCACTGAAGACCACCTGGGGGTAGCCCGTGTTGAATCTGTAGAGCAGATGGCGGCGGTCAAGCAATCATTGATCGAACGGGCTCGCAACGCGGCCGTATTGAATGCTGACGATCAACACTGCCGGGCCATGCTGGACGCGGTCGCAGCGGAAAAAATCTGTCTGGTATCGATGGAATCCAGCCTTGTGGACTTGCAAAAAATGGCGGGCACAGCCTGCTACTGCATCCTGGAGCAAATCGATGGCGCGCAATGGCTGGTGATCCATGATGACGGGCAACGACTACCAGTCATGCCGGTGGCACAGATTCCGGCCACTTTTGACGGCACCGCACGGTTCAATACCAGCAATGCGATGCACGCTGTCGTGGCGGCGTACCTGGCCGGTGTCGAAGAGGACATGATCAGGACGGCTATGGCTACGTTCAAAAATAGCTATCAGGGCACACCGGGACGTTTGAATGTGTTTGATGATTTGCCATTCAGGATCGTGATGGATTTTGCCCATAATCCGGATGGCATGGAGAAACTCTGTGAATTCACCGATCAGCAGGTGGTGCCGGGTCGCAAGCTGGTCGCATTTTCCGGCACGGTGGATCGGGCGGATGAGACCATCAGGAAGATGGGACGTGTGGTTGCCGGTCATTTTGATTTCTATTTCTGCAAGGAATACGTTTACAGCCAGGGAAAGGCACCCAGGACGACCGCCCACCTGTTGCATCAAGGCCTGCTACAGGCCGGTGTCGCGGCAGAAAAGACCGCGGTGATGGGTAGTGGCAGGGATGTTATTTTCAAAATATTCGACGCCTGCAAGCCCGGTGACCTGCTGGTCATGTTGCTGGGCCATGTAGAGAAACACCAGTTGCCGGGCTATATTGAGGAGTATGCCGGCCAGCTTGCCCGATCATCGAATACGGGCAAATATGAGATCGAGGGGCAACCGCGATAGCCCTCTGACCGCTTGGTTTGATAGAATTTCCACCAGCTTGCCGGTCTGTTTGACAGGTTTTTCACATAATTATGTGAAAAACTATGGCAAATTTACATTTTATTAACGAATTACAAATTCAAGTTTGCGAGAATTGTATTGACCCGGGTGGGGGTGGAAAGAAACCGGGTGTGCGCAACATTGAATAACCAATAGCCATAAGAATACTTTAGAATACAGAGGCAAACTTGGTGGAAAACGACTTTTTGTGCTTACTCAAACGATACCTGACGCCTCGGGGTGATGCGTTATGAAGCCGACGCGGGCAAATCAAACCCTGGCTACCAAGGTCACGGGTTATAGCAACCTGGTCGAAGCGCTCGAGTACGCGGCCAGGGGTGAGGCCGGGTATAACTTTTACGATGGCCGTGGCCAGCTGAGTACCGTTTTATCCTATGCAACGCTACGGGATGAGGCCAGGGTGCTGGCGCGGCGTTTGCTCGGCATCGGTTGTACGCGCGGCGCACGGGTCGGGATCATCGCCGAGACCGGACCGGTATTCCACCGCTTCTTTTTTGCCTGCCAGTACGCGGGATTGATCCCCGTCGCCTTGCCCGCGGGTGTCCAGTTGGGTGCACATGGGGCTTATGTCAGCCAGGTTCGACGCATGCTGAAAAGCTGTGGCGCGTCGGTTGTCGTTGCACCGGACTCCCACGTAAACTTCATGGCGAAATCCGTGCAGGGTCTCGATTTATTGATGGCAGGCACACAAGCGGACTTCGATGCACTGCCGGAAGCAAACGTCGAGTTCGTACCGGCTGGTCCGCAGGATACGGCCTATTTGCAATACACCTCGGGCAGTACGAGTTTCCCGCGCGGAGTGGAGATAACGCAGCAGGCGGTTTTGAACAACCTGGAGGAGATCGCCCAATTCGGCTTGAAGCTGGATAATAAAGACCGTTTTGCTTCGTGGCTGCCCTTTTACCACGATATGGGCCTGGTCGGGTTTATCCTCGTGCCGTTGATCGCCCAGTGCTCGGTCGATTACCTGGGATCGAGGACATTTGCGATGCGGCCGCGGTTGTGGCTGAAATTGTTATCCGATAACGGGGGCACTATCTCTTCGGCGCCGACCTTCGGTTACGCACTGTGCGCCAGGCGCCTGCGGGCATCGGATATTGAGCAATACGACCTGAGCCGCTGGCGGGCCGCTTGCGTGGGCGCTGAGCGGATTCACACCGAGCCGCTGCTGGAATTTGCACAAATACTGGAGCCGTGTGGTTTTGACCCGCGCGCGTTCGTGGCCTGTTACGGCATGGCCGAGTGTGTGCTGGCAACCAGCTTTGCACCCCTTGAGCAAGGCCTCGACGTCGATGTCGTCGACCGTGAGGTAATGGCCAGCACCGGTGAAGCGAGACCTTTGCAGAGCGATTCAATTTCCACCTCGACCTATGTCAACTGCGGCCGGCTGCTGCCGGGCTTCGAGTTCAAGGTACTGGACGATGACGGCCGTGAGCTGGGCGACCGTTTTTGTGGACATATTTACCTGAAAGGGCCGAGTGTCATGCACGGTTACTTCCAGGACGTGGAGTCTACAGCCGAAGTACTTTCCGATGACGGTTGGTTGAAAACCGGTGACATCGGCTACCGAATCGGCGACGAACTTATTATTACCTCGCGCAGCAAGGATGTGATCATCATCAAGGGACGCAATATCTGGCCCTATGATCTCGAAGTTCTGGCGCAGCAGACCGAAGGTGTCAAGCTGGGTGGTGTGGCGGCATTTTCCGTCCGCGGCACAGACGGGCAGGAACAGGCCGTGCTGGTCGTCGAGACACGCGAGAAGGACCAGGAAAAACGGCGTCAAATCGATGCGGAAATCAGCCGTTCCATACACGAACATTTTGGTATCAACGTGCTGATCGACCTGGCGCCGCGTGGCACCTTGCCCAGGACGTCTTCCGGTAAGCTTTCCCGGTCACAATCCAAACAGGATTTTCACGCACGCAAGACCCTTGAAGGTGTACAGCGGTCGGTGGTGAAAGTCGGCCATGCAACCCCAGCCTGATCAGGGGCCGGCAACTTCCACTGTATTCATTACCGGCGCAACCGGTTTCATCGGTCAAAATTTGGTCAAAGGGCTGTTGGCAAGCGGTCACAGGGTTCGGGTGTTAATCCGGCCCGGTTTGCATTCTGAAGAGCGTGTGCCGGGTGGTTGTGAGCAAGTGTCAGCCAACCTGCTGGATACCGAAAAACTGGCCGAAATCATTGCCGCGACCGACGCGGTCATTTATTGTGCGGGCAGTGTCAGGGGGCGCGACGCCGCGGATTTTGCACGCGCAAATGTCGACGGTGTCGAGGCGATGACGCAGGCGCTCGAAAAATCCGGCCACCGGCCGCCCTTGTTGTTGATCTCCTCCCTGGCGGCCAGCCGGCCGCAACTGTCACACTATGCCGACAGCAAATTCAAGGGCGAGCAGGTTTTGAGCGCCCACGCGGATCTGCCCTGGACCATACTGCGTCCGCCTGCAGTTTACGGTCCGGGTGACAAGGAAATGCTGCCCTTGCTGCAATGGGCCCGTCGCGGTTATGCCGTGCACCCCGGACCGCGTGAGCAACACCTGTCCCTGTTGTATGTCACTGACCTCGTCCGTGCCATCGAGGCGTGGCTGGCAAAACCGCAAAACGGTGTCCACAGGATATTTTCCATCGATGATGGCACCCCCGGTGGTTATGACTGGCCGGCAATTGCTGAATCGGTCAGTGAACGGCCCGCCAGGCTGGTCAGGCTGCCGCGCATCGTGTTGAACCTTGTCGCTGTCGCGAATCTGTGCCTGTCTTACGTGTTCAGGTACGCTCCAATGCTGACCCCCGGCAAGGTTCGGGAACTGTGCCAGCCGGAATGGTTGTGCGATAACAGCGAATTCATGGCCGCGACTGGCTGGCGTCCAAAATTGAATTTGACTGAAGGCGCCAGGCGCCTGTTCGCGGTCGAGGGCAACACGGAGCCGCACTGAAGGCATAAAAAGAAGTACACCTTTTCCATCCTGCGTTACAATTCCAAACCTCGCACGGTCATGTTTGGACCGCGGAAAGGTGGAGGTTTGATTGAATCAGGAAACCGAGAAAACAAGCACCAGGCTCGCTGCTATCCTGGCTGATTACCTGGCCAATAACTGGACGGAATCCTCGCCGGACAGGCGCACGATCACTGCGACGACCAACATGGTCACGGAACTTCAACTGGACTCTTTCCAGGTGATGGAGTTCATGCTGGAAGTCGAGGACCACTTTGATGTGGCCATTGATCTCGAAAGCCTGGCGAACATCCAGACCATCACGGACCTGGCCACCGTGGTCATTGCTGCCCGGAACGACCCATGAAGCGGTTGCTGGACAAATTCCAGGCGGTCGAGCAACTCAGATCAGGGCTGAACCTCGAAGGCAAGGACCCGACCGGCCTGGTGTTTGACAGCATCAATTCCGCCACCGAGGGTGTGGTCTCAGGCCGTACAACAGTACTCGCGGGCACCAATAATTACCTCGGCCTGACCTTCGACCCAGCCTGTATCGAGGCCGGGATACAGGCGCTCAAGACGAGGGGTACGGGTACCACGGGCTCACGCATGGCCAACGGCAGTTACGCGCTGCACGGAGCACTTGAAAGTGATCTGGCTGATTTTTTCCAGTGCCCGCACGCAATGGTTTTTTCCACCGGATATACGGCCAACCTCGGCGTATTAACCGCCTTGTTGGGCAAGGACGACGTCGTTTTACTGGACTCGGACGCACACGCGAGCCTGTTTGACGGTTGCCGCATGAGTGGAGCCGATATTTATCGATTCAAGCACAACGACGTGCAAAGCCTTGAGCGCCGTCTCGAACGGCTCAAGGATCGTGCCGGGCGTTGCCTGGTCGTCGTTGAAGGCATGTACAGCGTGCTGGGCGATTGTGCACCGCTAAAAGAAATCGTGGCCCTGAAGGATCGCTTCGGTGCCCGCTTGCTGGTGGACGAGGCACACTCGCTTGGTGTATTTGGGGAGCGGGGCTGCGG
>JAPHTE010000486.1 GCA_026196445.1 Lysobacterales bacterium | reverse complement strand
GCCGGCCAGCATCGCGATCGCCAGCAGGCCGGACAGGCGTCCGAGCGGCTTGTAGATGGTTTTGCCGAACACGCTGCCGATCGAGGCGACGTTCAACGCCCCGGAGGCCGCGACGATCAGGAAGATCGCGAATACGTGCGGTGTGCCCCATACCACCTGATTGTTCATGCCGGTCACGTAGTGGCCATAATGTTCCATGTACCAGGCACAGCCCAGGCCGGCTAGTACAAACAGGGCGCACACCGCAGCGAGCGAGTAGAACTTTCCGCTACGGCCTTCAATTTCGCTGTACGTGATCCGTTTCACCATGCTGCTCCGTGAATGTTCGGCTTAAAGGTTGCTGTAGCGCACACCGGGGTCGAGGCCGAGATCGGCGCGAACCTGTTGCGTGGCATAAGTGGCTACGCGTCTTGATATTTCACTGTCCGGGTCCTTCAGGTCGCCGAACAACATAGCGCCGCCACCCGTGTTTGAGCAGGATTCGACGCAAGCAGGTTGGCCGCCGTCATCGACGCGGTGTACGCACAGGGTGCAGGACTCAACCGTGCCCTTGCCCCTGGGCGCATGGGGTTTTTGGTCCTCGAGTGTCTCGTGCACGAACGACCGGGCCTTGTAGGGGCAGGCCATCATGCAGTAGCGACAGCCGATACAAGTGTGTTTGTCCACCAGCACGATACCGTCGGCGCGTTTGAACGAGGCGCCGGTCGGACAGACATCCACGCAGGCGGGTTCGGCACAGTGTTGGCACATCATCGGCAAGGACCTGGCAGCCCCTGTCTGCGGGTCCCTGATGTCGATCTTCCTGATCCACTGCGCATCGGTCGACGGCCTGCCGTGGCCCCGCAGACCGTTTTCGGTATTGCAGGCAGTGACACATTCGTTGCAGCCGTCATCGCAATGACCGAGGTCGATCAGCATGCCCCAGCGTACATCGGCAGATGCGGCACTGCCTCTCGGTCGTGCTGCTGTCGCTGACGAGCGTGCAATTCCATACAGCATCACGCCCGGCGCCAGGCTGACACCGGCTGCTGCTGCCACTGCGCTGAGAAACTTGCGCCGTACCGGGTCAAAACCAAGTGTGGCGTTGTGTTGGCCGCTCTTGCTGCTCATTATCTGGTTGCTCCCGCCGCCATGTCGGGCCGCGATGCGTGGCATTGAAAACAATCGATGCTGACGGCCGCGTAATCGTGGCACGAGCGGCAAAAATGCTGCGGGCTGGAGACGGTTACCGGGACGGCGTCAGGACCCCTGACCACGTGGCAGGCCAGGCAATCCTTAAGGCTGTAGGGCTTGCCACGCACACCCTCGAGCATGGTTTCATCACGCTGGTGCTTGAGCAGGTCCATGTGGTTGCGACGCATGAAACCGCTGTCTTCGACACAGTTTTCACCCTGGGCCAGCGGGATCGACGGCATAGGAATACCAACGTCGGTATTCGTGTCTGCGAGCGCCATGCCACACTGGCCAGCCGTGCAGACCAGCAACAGCGCTGATAACAGGTAGTCAGTGCGGTACAGGCTCACGGACTACTCTCCCAGCCCCATCTTGATATAGCCCGACGGGCAAACGTCCTCGCAGATGTGGCATCCGATGCACTTGTTATAGTCGGTATCGACGTAACGTCCCATGGTCGCGGCGTCTTTCCTGACCCGGAAAATCGCGTCCTGGGGGCAGAACACCACGCAGTTGTCGCACTCGAAACACATACCGCAACTCATACAACGCCCGGCTTCCGCCCGGGCCTGTTCTTCCGTCAACCCCTCGATACGTTCACCGAATGAACCCAGCACGGAGTCGGCGGTGATAGTGCTTTCCTTGCGCTTGTTGCGGGCTTCATAGGGGAAATGGCCGAGGAACAACTCGTCCGAAGGGACAATTTCGACGTGCGACCGGTCTTCGAAATTATGGATCGCATAATTGGCTTCACTGGTACCACGGTCCTGCACGTGCGGGTACTCTGCGGGCGCGAGTTCGGACTCTTTCAGTTTTTTCAGCAGGTCGAAGCGGTGTACATCGACCTTGGGCCGCTTGTCCGGATCTTTACCCGCCAGGAAGTGATCCAGGCCTTCCGCCGCAACGGAGGCCTGCCCGATTGCGGTAGTCAGCAGGTGGGGCCGGATGATATCACCGGCGGCAAACAGGTCCGGGTGATCCTTGACCCGGTAAAAACCGTCTGCATCGATCAGGCCACGGCCGTTGTTGAGTTCTTC
>JAPHTE010000161.1 GCA_026196445.1 Lysobacterales bacterium | reverse complement strand
CCTACCACTTCATCCTTTGATAACGGTTGACTGGATACAACGTTCACCTTGCCCTTGACCATGGGATCGATGATGAATGTCTGCCCCGTCAAATCGGCTACCGTATTGATAACCGCGGCGATATCGGCGTCCTTGAAATTAAGCGTTATTTGTTCCTCGGCCAATGGGGATTTTGAAATACACAAGGCTGAAAAGACTATAAGCGCGACAATTAAACGGGGAAAATTACCCATGATTTGTTCCATTTATTGAATTATTCATACAGGTCGACGGTAATGGTGCGGCGATTGCCGCCGCTGCTTAATGTTATCTCAAATTCTCTTTGTTTTTTGAGCTTGTCGTACAAGACCATTACCCTGCCCGGCGCGTTCAACGCGATGCCATTCACGGCGGTAATTACGTCATTCTGACCAATGCCCCATTGCTGCAATATTTCCGGGTTGCGCAGGGCCTTTAGCTGGAAACCCAACAACTCCCCATCTTCCATGACCGGTGTCGCTGAGAATTCACGCATCAATTCCGCCGTATTTCTTGGAGGGCGCATCGAGCCCTGGCTGGCCGCCGGTTGTGACCGGGTGGTTGTGCGGGCACTGCCCGAACTACCAGGCGGCTGGTTTTCAGTACCTGTTTGAGCAACGGCAACCTTGTTATCAGGGTCCAGGAACAGGGCCTCTTTTCGCCCGGCATGCAACAAAATGACACGATCAGGCTCGATGCTGTGAATCTCGGCGTTATCGGCGACCCGCTCGTGGGTGGCGTAGCTGAGAGCGCCATCCTGGCCATTTTCAATGATTGCCCGGGCCTGGTTTTGATCAGTGGAATACATCAATCCGACCAGCTTCAGCTTCAGGGATGTTTCAGGTGCATTTAGAGACGCGGAGTCCGTTGATGATGTCGATGCGGATCGGATCAATGGATATTGCAACAAGTCTTTTAGTGACTTCGGCTGAGTGTTTTTGGAGGCCAAGGGAACAAATGTGCTTGCCTGTGATGTTTCATCATTGAGGAGCCACAATTTCCACACCAGGGAACCGGCCAGCCAGGCGACCCAGATGGCCAACGCGGCAGTAATACAAAAAACCGAAATACGGTGATTCAGTATTTTCCAGAGCTTGGCCGGAAGAAAGGACAAGTCTCCTTTTGCAATCGTTACCATCTGGGTAATTCCCGGTAATCCGTCATTTTAATTATCCAGGGTATAACCGCTACACCTGGTGTGCGTATCCTCGGTTGTAAAACGCCAGTCTACAGGCTTTGACTGCTGGTTGCGCTTTCCAATCCAAGCCCCTGCTTTGTCTTCGTATTATACCGGATTTTCCAGCACTGAATTTTACCTGTCGAGCTTAAATTCCGGGTCCGGTATTTTTGATTGGATCGTCATACGCAGCAAACTTTATCGGGACAGACTGATCAGACATGGTAATTGCGGGGTGGTTCAGCATCCTGCCCCCTCTTGCACCCGCGCAACCAAATGATTGCCATGTCCTGGCCGGCACGTTAACTTACACGCACTACAGGGATGGGGCATATGAATCATAAACAGGCGAAACGATTGATCCTGCTGGCGGCAGTTTTCACCGGTGGCCTGGTTTTCTATTTTCTGCCATCTGAAATCTACGCTGGTAACCCGCTGGAATTTCACGCCGTAGCGACTGACATAGTGACCAGGCTTGTGCTTGGTGGATTATTACTGGCTCTAGCTCTGGCACTACCCATAATGGTGCCTCTGCTGGCCTGGCGGAAACTCTATGCCGTATTGCTCGGCGGGACCTTCCTCGCCTTGTGGGTATCTGGTGTTTTCCTGGTCGGTGATTTTGGTGAACTGGATGGCAGCAGTTTTGACATGGCCCGTCACAGCGGCACGCTGATGGTCCATGGCCTGGTGTTCCTGGCAGTGCTGTGCGCGGCATGGCTGGCCACGTGGAAGTGGCCAGGAATCGCAACGACAGCGGTGGCATTTATCGGCACGGGGCTTTTAGTTATTGCCACGTTTAATTTTTACCGGGCGGGCGCTGTCAGTGACCCCCAATTACAGCCGATCGACCCAAACGAGCTGGCGCGGTTTTCGAGCGAAAAAAACCTGTTGATCGTGTTAATGGACTCATTCCAGTCTGACGTGTTGCGGGAACTCATCAAGGAACAACCGGCCCTGGCCGATGATCTGGATGGCTTTGGTTTCTACCCGGACACACTCGGTGTGGCGCCGACGACCTACCTGACAATGCCGGCGTTCCACTCCGGCCGCAGCTATAACAACACGATGGCGCTGTCGGAATACTACGACGTCGGCGTCAAAACTGGCTCATTCATGGTGGAACTGGCAGAAGGCGGCTACCAGGTCGACCTGCTCAACCCGATTACACGAACCTGTCCGCGGGGATCAAATATTTGTGAACAACAGGAAAACCTGTTGCTGCACGCCGCGGAAATCGTCGGCGACGAAGCCGCTCGGCTCGCGGACCTGAGCCTGATGCGGGTCGCACCCGGATATCTTAAGCAGTGGGTATACAATGACAACAACGGTCCGTTCAGCCGGCGCCGCGACCAGAGAGAACTCGGCTGGACCGGCACGCGCGTGTACCACGGCAATACCATCCTGCAGATGATTGCTGACAAGCTGCAGACAAATGCCGCCGTGCCAACGGCTAAACTCATACACCTGTTCAACTCACACCCGCCCTATATTTTCGACGGTGAGTGCAACTTCATCGGTGCCGGGAATCCACAGGACCGGCCGCACATGACCATGCAGATCAAGTGCGGTATGCATTGGTTTGTCTACCTGTTGCAGCGAATGAAGGCAGCGGGGATCTATGACAACTCCATGATTATCCTCACCGCGGATACCGGTGCCGGCATTTTCCATGCAAAGGACAGCCTTTCAAGCCTTTATGCCCAGGAGCACGGCGTGCCGCCCGGTAAATTCGGGCGCCTGATCGGTGGTGCCAACCCGGTGCTGGCAATCAAGTTCCCCCGCTCACACGGTACCCTACAGACTTCCAGTGTGTCTGCCCAAACATCCGACATCCCTCGTACCGTGTGCGAGACGCTCGGGGATTGCACTAACACAAGGGGTGTAAACCTGCGCAACAGCCCGCTACGGGAACGAAGCCGGCCTTACAACTACTACCGGTGGAAAAACGAATACTGGTCCCTGAACCATATACCCGGCATGCTGCACTACACGGTGACCGGCCCTCTGTGGCTCGAGTCCTCGTGGTCACAAACAGCTGTCGGTGAGATGCCCGAGTTGATTGCAACGGTGAACTTTTCCCGCGAGGATGATCCGGCGATATATGGTCCGGGCTGGAGCCACTACGAGGTCAATAACGAGGGAGTGACAAAACGCTGGTCTGACGCAAAGCGCGCTGAACTCTACCTGCCCCTGCCGTCCGGTGAAGACCTGACCCTGGAATTCAAGGTGCTGATGGCGCCCGGTCTTCCCGACCAGGAAATGACCGTCAAGGTCAACGGCCAGGTAGTCGGCAGCCGGGACCTCGAACACCGCATCCGCTTTGTCAGCGTGGGCGTGCCGTCCAGCCTGATAAGCCAACCGGTAACTGAAGTGGCATTGGAGTTTTCCAGGCTTAAAATGCGTGAAGGTCGGCAACGCCGTGATATCAGTGTCAGCTTCTACCAGCTCAATATCTATCAGTAAGCTGTTGCATTCACGGCGCCCGGCAAGGCGGCCCAGAACTTCTCCAGCTCCGGTAACAGGGTGTCCGTCAGCATTTGTTTGCCCGCCATGTTCAGGTGTACGTGGTCCATGTAAAACCCGCACTCCGGCGATTCCTGTTGGATGACCAGGTCACGCAGGTCTACGACCTCGGCAATGCCGCTTTCGCTCACCCGTGCCGTCACCTGTCTGCTCACGAGGTCTGCGTT
>JAPHTE010000423.1 GCA_026196445.1 Lysobacterales bacterium | reverse complement strand
TTCGAATGATCATTGATGCCTGAACCATACTAGGGCCTGTTAACACTAATTGAATTGCACCTGCTGGAAGCGATTTTTGCCCCCAGCTAGGCGGAGGAAGCGCAGTTTAGTCATTCTAAATAAGCGACCGACAACAACGCTGGGGGCAAAAGTAGCTCCAGCCCTGCGGGTTGTGGCTAAAAATCCACCACTCTTCGTTGTTCGTCGTTCATTTGGAATAACCAAACCACTCTCCTCACGCCTTGACTGGCGAATTTTTAATCACAACAGGCGTAATTCAATTAGTGTTAACAGGCCCTAGGAACGCAATGTAATGGCTTTACCACAAACAGGCAAATCACAATTCGATGCTCGTCCAATGCCCGCGCTTCCATTGTCGCATACAGGCGATGGCCTGGCCCATGCGGTAAATGCCATTGACCACCCAGACCCCCAGCAAGCCGAAGCCCAGTACGGGTCCTATGATATAGGCGGCCGGTAAAAAGAATGCCCATTGGGCAATGACGCTGATCCACATGCTACGGCGGGTATCACCTGCCCCGATCAGGGCATTCATCAGGACCATGCCGCTGGTGTCAAAACAGATTACCAATGCCCACAGTATCATCGGCCAATAGGCCAGTTGGCGGGTGTCCGGGTTGGTCAGGAACACACCGAGCAACGGGTCGGCCAACGGGATCAGCACTACGCTCAGCAAAACGCCGTACACCAGGGCCAGGGCGGCGGCGTTCCAGCCCCAGCGGGCCGCATCCTCGATATCTTTTCGCCCCAGTGCGTTGCCGACCAGGGTCGTGGCGGCCAGCGCCACTCCAAAGGGCGGCAGGACCGCGGTGATGTGAAAGGTCATCAGCACGTTGACCGCGGCAACTTCCGCGGTGCCGATCTGGCTCATGATCCAGACCAGCGTTACCAGCCCGGCGGAGAAAAACAATTGCTGCAGACTGGATGGCAATGACAGCCTGAACTGTTGCCACAAGGTGCTGCGGCTGGGGATGCCGCGCAGGAAACCCTTGTCACGCGCGTGGCGAAGCGCAAAAAAGAAATACAGCGCGGTGCCGATATACAACGATATGGTGGTTGCCAGGCCCGCGCCAAAAACACCCATCTCCGGTGCGCCAAGGTTGCCGAAGATAAGCACCCAGTTCAGAAAGATATTGACGGTGTGCATGATCAGCAGCGTGCGCAGGTACACGCCCGTCAGGTGAATTGCGCTCCAGTAGCCACGGAAGGAAAAGTTCATGCCAACCGCGACCATGCTGAGGATACGGACCTGTAAATAGGGCACACCCTGCTCGATAACCGCGGGGTCATCACTGAGGAAGGCGTAGGCTGAAGGTATGGCGAGGAATAAAACGGCACAAAGTGGTACACCAATCAATAACGCAAGCAGCAGGCCACCATTCAACGGTACGGCGGTCTCGTCATACCGTTCTTCGCCGAGCCTGCGGGCAGCGAGTGCTTGCACACCCGCTGACAGGCCGATGATGAACGATATGGCCAGGTAGTTGGTAAAGCTGCCAATGCCGGTGGCCGCCAATGCCGTGTCTCCCAGGTGGCCGACCATACCGATGTCGACCAGGTTCAGGATATTCTGGGACATCATGCCGCCCATGATGGGCAGCGCGATGGCCCAGATGGGCCGGCGCCGGTCAGGACCGGGGAAAAGGGCGAGTATCCTGCTGGCAGTGCTGCTCAATTTTTCACTCGGTAACAAGCAATGTTTCGCGGGTGGTGGCAAAAGTGACATCCGGCCAGCGTTCCTCTGTCAACTGCAGGTTGACCCGCGTCGGTGCCAGGTATACCAGCTGGTCGGCAGCGTCACGGGCCAGGTTGTTGCCCAGCGCCGCGGTGAAGTCGGCCAGCATTTTTTCATTGCCGCAGCTGATCCAGCGTGCTGTCTGTACGTTGATGTTTTCAAAAACCGCATCGACGTTGTATTCGCTTTTCAGCCGGTAGGCGACCACGTCGAACTGCAGCACGCCGACGGCGCCCAGGATCAATTCATTGCCGATCAATGGCCGGAAAAACTGGGTCGCGCCCTCTTCGGACAGCTGTAGCAGTCCTTTTTGCAGGGCCTTGAGCTTGAGCGGGTCACGTAAGCGTGCGCGCCGGAACAGTTCGGGTGCAAAATTGGGGACGCCTGTGAACTGCAGTTTTTCACCCTCGGTGAAACTGTCACCGATGGAAATGGTGCCGTGGTTGTGGATACCGATGATATCGCCCGGCCAGGCCACATCCACCTGGCCGCGGTCCTGCGCCATGAACGTCAGTGCGTTGGCTATCTTGATGTCCTTGTCTAACCGCACGTGCCGGAGCTTCATGCCCTGCGTGAATTTCCCGGAGCAAATCCGCATGAATGCAATCCGGTCACGGTGGGCCGGGTCCATGTTGGCCTGAATTTTAAAAACAAATCCGCTCAGGGTGGTCTCGCCACTCGCCACGTCCCGTCCCGTGGTGGCGCGTGATTCCGGTGCGGGGGCGTTCCGGACAAAGGCGTCCAGCAATGGCGTGACGCCAAAATTATTGATCGCCGAGCCGAAAAACACCGGTGTTTGCTCACCAGCAAGGTAAGCGCCGGCATCGAACTCATGGCTGGCCCCCTTGACCAGTTCGATTTCTTCGCGCAACTCACGCGCGTCGTATTCACCCAGGCGTACATCCAGCAATGGATTGTGTATGCCGGGGATGACTTCCGCCTGTTGTTTGACGTAATTCTTGCCGGATTCATACAGGAGCACGGCGTCATCCAGCAGGTGGTAAACACCCTTTAGGCGCTTGCCCATGCCGATGGGCCAGGTAATGGGAGCGCACTGGATACCCAGGACGGACTCTACCTCGTCGAGCAGCTCGATCGGGTCGCGGCCTTCCCGGTCCAGCTTGTTGATAAAAGTGAAGATGGGAGTCTGGCGCAGACGGCAAATCTCCATCAGCTTGATGGTCCGCTGCTCCACGCCCTTGGCGCAGTCGATGACCATCAGTGCCGAGTCTACCGCGGTCAGTGTGCGGTAGGTGTCCTCTGAAAAATCGGCGTGGCCCGGTGTGTCCAGCAGGTTGACAATGTAGTCCAGGTAGCTGAACTGCATGACGGAAGAGGTGACCGAAATGCCACGTTCCTGCTCCAGTTTCATCCAGTCCGAAGTGGCATGCCGCGCCGCCCGCTTGGACTTGACCGCGCCGGCCATCTTGATGGCGCCGCCGAACAGCAGCAGCTTTTCCGTCAGCGTGGTCTTGCCGGCGTCCGGGTGTGAAATGATGGCGAACGTGCGCCGACGGGCGATCTGTTTCTGCAGTTCGGACATAGGAAAAAATACGGGTCAATAATCAAGGCGTGAATAGTAACAGAGTCGCCTGCCCGTTAGTGCATCGTGCGTGCAGTCGCCGGACAGCTTTTATTTTGGCAAAACGCCCTCGATTATTCCCCGGTCCACGGGTGTCATGGTCGTGCCGGTGGGTGTGATAAAGCGGAACGGCAGCGATTCCATCGCCATGCCGACATTCAACTGGATGACAAAATGCAGGTGGGGCCCGTTGCTGTAACCGGTATTACCGGAGTTGGCGATCCACTGTCCCCGGCGCACCTGGGCGCCTTCACGCACCCGCAGACTGTTGGCCTGCAAGTGGGCGTATACCGCCATGGTACCGTCCTCGTGCAGGATACGGATGTGGTTGGAACGTGGCAGATAACGCTCTGTTTGCGCGGCACCATGGAAGTCATCTTCCATTTGCATGACCCGCCCGGCGCGTGCCGCCAGGATGGGTGTGCCGACGGGCATGACGATA
>JAPHTE010000210.1 GCA_026196445.1 Lysobacterales bacterium | reverse complement strand
GCATCTAAGCGGGAAGCCTCTCCCAAGATTAGATCTCTCAACACTTGATGTTGTAAGGACCCTTGTAGACTACAAGGTTGATAGGCTGGGTGTGGAAGCGCAGTAATGTGTGAAGCTAACCAGTACTAATTGTCCGAGAGGCTTGGTCATATAACACCAAAGCCCTTTTTTGATTTCGTGATTTCCGCGTGAGCGGCACCAGAACACTTTACCGACTGCGGTCATGTACTACCATGTACACTCCCTTGTCGGTTCCGTGTCCTGGCACCACCCACACAAAAATCACTTCTTCAAAAATCGAATATATTTCAGTTTCGCAGGCACACGAGCTTTTGACAGAATTCACAGATGTAGGGAGCGAGCTTCGGCTTGTTCCTGATGAGGCCAAGTGCCTCAATAGTCTTGCCTGGCGGCATTAGAGCACTAGAACCACCTGATCCCATCCCGAACTCAGCAGTGAAATGGTGCATCGCCGATGGTAGTGTGGGGTTTCCCATGTGAGAGTAGGTCACTGCCAGGCATTAATTCAGAAAGCCCTATCGAGAAATCGATAGGGCTTTTTTTTGAGTTCATAGTTCTTACTCGAGCCGCTCAAAAAACAATTCGGGTAATTCGGTTGGAAAGCCTTCATCATCAGGTAACGAATCCTGCAGACCATGGGTCAACAGCGGTACTTCACCCTGGTCATCCACATAGAATAACTGCTTGATTTCCTGACCGCTTTCAACATCGGTCAGAATGAACCGATTTGCAATGACTGTCTCCCCACCCAGATACGCCATTGTTTTGTCAATTCGCTGCACGGTAAGGGTCAACACCTGGCGCGACACGGCACCCTGGCAATCGGGCCTGCTGTATCTGTCAATCTCCAGTATCGCGGTTGTATCCGTAAAGCTAAAGAACTCGTCTCCATGGGAATCTGAGTTTTCCAGGTTAACGCAACCTTGAAATAACCAATCCCCACGTATATCAACCCAGGATTTTGAGTGGCTGACAATGGTGGTGCTGGCGCTGCTAAGAAATTCTTCACAGTAGTAATCGGGCGCAATACGTTGCAGAGGAATTTCGTTACTGATACCCAATGTATCAATTTGATATTCCCAACTCGCCTGTGTGCATGATGAAAATTTCAGTTCCGCACGACCCACCACGTTTCGTTCCACCGCGCTGGCCAGGTCAAAGAATCCATTTGCGGTTTGGTAGATCTTCAGGGTCACGCTGTCGCCACTGATGTCTCCCCTGGCCAAGAACCATTCACGCGCTCCACCCTCCACGGGATACGTGAACCAGTAGGCCGCCATCAGGTTATTTGATGGCACTACGTCAAAGACAAAACCCTGTCCTGAGGTGGCAGGTTCGTACCAACTGCCATTAAGACCGGCATTGATCAGCATACGGGGTTCATCGGCAGCGGTGATACTGGCGAAGAGCGCCAGGTTCAAGCCAAAGCATGCCGCCAGAGCCTTGGCTGTTACATTTTTGCGAATATTCATCTGCATTTATCTCTCATAAAATTGATCGGGCTTGCATCATGCCGTCACCCACATCCGCATACCTGAAGCCAATGGTAAATTTCGGTGAAGGTTCAGTGAATACTTTGTGATCCGTGTACAATTCAAACAGTTATGTTGCAACTCAACCCTTTCAGACGGAAAACTTTTTGAATACCGGAAAAGTCAATACGGAACATTTCAGAATCGGTGATCTGGAACTGGACACCGGTACGGTGCGTGTTCATCGTGGTGCTTCAGTGATCGAACTGCCAAAACTATCCTTCGATCTGCTTTTGTGTCTTGCCAGGCACGCACCCAACGTAGTCGACACCGACACGCTGATGCGAGAAGTTTGGGGGAAGGTAGTTGTTGGCGAGGAAACCGTAAAGCAACGTGTAAAGTTATTGCGCCAGGCGTTGACGGACAGCAGCCACGACCCGAAGTACATCGCCTCGATCCGGGGCCGTGGATACCGGTTGATCGCAACGGTGGAGCGGCAGCCAGCCCCGGGATTGAGAGCAGCAAAAACCGGTCGGCGCCGGCGGGTACTCTTGATCGTTGCCATAGCTTTGATCGTGGTGCTCGGCGGTGGATTATTGAACCGGCTGGACTGGGTAGCGAATCAAACGGCATCATCCGGGATCGCTCAAGATCGAGCTATCCGGAGAATTGCGGTTTTACCATTTGACAATCTGAGCCGTAAACAGGAAGACGAATATCTGGCCGATGGGATTACCGAGGACATCACCACTGCCCTGGCCCAGGTCGATGGTCTGGGTGTCATTGCACGCACTTCCGCGATGCACTTCAAACATTCTGGATCTCGGGTCGAAGATATCGCACGGAAATTGGGTGTTGGCACTGTGTTGGAAGGCAGTGTTCAGCGATTCGGAGACGATTTGCGTATTACCGTCCAGATGATTGACGCCCGTACAGAGGAACACTACTGGGCCCAGTCATTTGACATCAGCCTGTCAAGCTTACCGGACTTGCAAGTTGGGATTGCCAGACGTGTGGCCAAGTCACTTGAGGCAACCATGTCGATGTCGGGTATCGAAGCCCTGCAACGGAGTTCGACGGAAAATCCAGATGCTTACGATGCTTACCTGAAAGGCCGTGCTTTTTACCGTCGCTGGACCCGCCAGGATAACGAGTCCGCACTGGCGTTTTACCAGCAAGCCATTGCACTCGACCCGGAATTTGCTTTGGCGCACGCCGGAATAGCAAATACCTTTGCGCTGCGCACGACCATGTTTGGTGCAGCTGAAGATTGGCTTGAAAAATCCATCTCACAGGCGGAGCTGGCCTTGTCCATCAATCCGGATTTACCGGAAGCTCACAAGGCCTTGGGATTAGCCAGTTTCCATCGTGGTCATTACCAGGAATCCCTGAACCATTATTTGAAAGCGGTTGAATTGAACCCCGGTTATGACGAGGCCTTGTTCAATATTGCAGAAATTTATCAATTGCAGGGGCGTTGGGACGAAGCAATACGTTACCAGCTGCGTGACAGTGACCGGGCGTTTGGAGCTGAACGTCTTTCAATTTACCTGCGGGATATGCAGTTTGACGAGGAGGCTGGAGAATTGTGGAATCGGGTTTCAACTGAGATTCCCATTTCATTCTTCACCGAAGCAAGTCTTTCACTCAAGTATTTGTTGGAAGGTGATTTTGAGAAGGCCAGGATTCATTCGCAACGTATGAAGGTGTCGTATCCTGGCGAAGCGTTGAGCTGGCAGCGGGCCAGTGAAATCGAACAGGCTGCAGGCAGGTGGGATGTGGCCGAAGACCATGCCGACAAGGCCGTTGAATTAACCACACATTCACCTTCCTATCCAAAATTGATGCTGGCGCACATATTGCTACGGCGCGGTGAAGAACAGGCCGGGCTAAAGCTGATCGATGAATTTGAGCGTGCCACCCTGGAGCTGATCAACAGTGGTCACGAAGCATGGTTTCAACGCTGGAACATGGCCTATGCCGAGGTTCTGCGTGGCAACACGGGGGAGGCACTCAGATGGTATGAACGGGCGGTTGATGCAGGCCGAAGACGCTATGAATGGGATGAACAAGAACCGGCTTTCGCCCCGCTGCGAAACGAGCCCAGGTTTCAGGCCGCATTGGAAAGACAACGCCAGTATCGCAGGCAAATGCATGAACGGGTAGCTGTCATTATTAAAACAATGGTAGCGGAATAATCAGGACATACAGGACTTTTCCCATGCAAACTGATTCAAACGAAGTTGCGCGTATATGGGTCACGTTGTTTGTGTGAAACCGCTGGCTCGGCAGGCATTACTAGAATTCATAAGCAAAGACTTCGATATCCTCGGCAAACCAGCGTGCAACGATTTCTCGGGTCCGACCATCGTAATATTCCCGGTAATCAACCCGCTTGCTGGCGTTGAGGTGTGGTAACTCGGTGTCCAATCCAATCTTCGCACTAACGTGGCTAAAACCTTCGTTGATACTCTCAAACCTGATGATGTAATCCATCGAAACTCGACCATCGGTATCCTTCAACCATTCCACCTGCGGTTGAAACGATCGGGGGTTGTTGTAATAGAAAG
>JAPHTE010000483.1 GCA_026196445.1 Lysobacterales bacterium | reverse complement strand
GTTCATGTGCAGGTTGCCGTCACCAAAATGGCCCATCCAGACCACCTCGAAATCCGGGTACCTTGATTTCACCATGTGGTCGAGCGCATCCAGGTAAGCGGGTACCTGGGAAATTCGCACCGATAAGTCATACAGGTATGGCGTATAAGGCGTCACGGCCTCGGCGATCCCTTCCCGGTAACGCCACAGGCCGGCGGCCTGGGCCTCGCTCTGGCTGATCACGCCGTCGACAGCGGTGCCCTTCTCCAGGCATTGTTCAAAACACTCCAGGGCCAGGTCCTCGGCGCCGGTTGCAGCGCTCTCGAATTCGAGCAGCGCGTAAAAAGGCGTATCGGCCTCCATCGGCGCCGCCAGTTTGAAACCCTGCCTGACGTAGTGCATGGCGGCGTCGGAAAAGAACTCAAAAGCCGTCAGGGTCAGGGCACCGTTGAACAGGCGGAAAATATCCATCGTGGCTTCAAGACCGGTCACAGCCAGCAACATGACCCGGGATGGCAACGGTGGGTCTGTCAGTTTCAGGATTGCCTCGACAACCAGGCCCAACGTGCCCTCGGAACCGATGAAAAGGTGTCGCAAATCATAGCCGCTGGCATTCTTGACCAGGCCATTATTGCATTCAATTAACTCACCCCTGCCGTCAACGACTTTCAAACCGGCGACCTGGTCGCGGGTCAGCCCGTAACGCAGAACACGGATTCCACCGGCGTTGGTGGCGATATTGCCACCGACCTGGGACGAACCTTCCGAGGCAAAACTGACCGGGTAATACAGGCCACGCTCGGCGGCGTACTCCTGGACGGTCTGTGTCACCACGCCGGGTTCGACCGTCAGTGTGCGGTCCACGTCGTTGAAGCCCAGGATTTTACGCATCCGGTCGAACGAGACCACGACCTCGCCAGCGTCCGCCACTGCACCGCCGCTCAGCCCGGTACGCCCACCGGACGGCACCAATGGAATACGGTGCTCCGCCGCCGCCCGGACCAGTTGCTGTACTTCGTCGATACTGCGTGGAAATGCGATCGCCGCGGCGTCCGGTTTACGATAGCGTGTCCAGTCGCAACCGTGGCTTTCCAGTAATGCCGGCTCGGTCGATATTTCCAGCCCCGGCGCACGAGACTTGAGAATGTCTACCCGCTGGTTTTTCTGTGCCTTTTCCATCCCGATTCTCTGCCGCTGACCCCAAGCACCAATTCTGCAGCAAAACAAGCACACCACAAAGTAAAAATGCTGACCTATACTGAAATTGACCACACAAGGGATTGTCCAAATGCGTATTCACCCACGTCTGACCCTGCTCATATTCATCAGTGTGCTACTGGCGATCCCCGTCGTGGCTTTGGGCGACGAGCCCAAGCCGCTGAAACTGTTTGAAGGCTCCGGTGAAATGCAGGTGACGCTTTCGGGTCCCTGGCGCCGCATCAGGAAAAACATCGAGGACGATACCCTCTACCCCGCCAGCCTGGCCTATAGAACTGCCGACGGTGAACAAAAAACCTTCGACGTCGAGGTGGCCCCGCGCGGGATTTCGCGCCGCCACCTTGTCTGCGACTTTCCACCCCTGAAGGTACATTTTGACAAGCAACAGACCAGGGGCACCGAGTTCCGCGGCAATGGATCGCTGAAGCTGGTGACCTACTGTGACTCGAACAGCAAGTACGAGCAGTACTACGTCAAGGAATTCCTGACCTACCGCATCTACAACCTGATCACCGACCTCAGTTTCCGGGTCAGGCCGCTGATGATCGAGTACCGCGACAACGAAAGGGACAACGAGTCGATCAGGCGTTTCAGCTTCATGATCGAAGACCTGGATGACGTGGCTGAACGCAATGATCTGAAAAAACTGGATCTTCCACAGGTCAAGTACAAAACTCTCGACCCTGCCGAGATCAGTAAGCTTGGCCTTTTTCAATTCATGATCGGCAACGTCGATTACGCCACCTACGATGGACCCGAGCCCCTGGAATGTTGCCACAACACCAAGCTGATCGGCACCGCTGATGACGAAGTGCCCAGATACAGTATTCCGTATGATTTTGATTCAACCGGCCTCGTCGACGCGCATTACGCCGCACCACCCCTGGTGTTGAAGCTGCGTAATATACGCCAGCGGCTGTACCGTGGCTTCTGCTTCGCCAACGACCAACTGCCGCAGACCGTTGCACTGTTCAACGAGAAAAAGCCGGAAATTCTGGGATTGTTCAACAACGACCCGCACCTGAACGACCGGAGCCGCAAAAAAGCCATCAAGTACATCGATGATTTTTACGAGATCATCAACGACCCGAAACAGTTCGAAAAGCAGATTATTGACAAGTGCCGGGGCTCGGCGCTGTAAGGTCAGTATCCGGATCTTCAGCCCGGACGTCTTCAGCGTGCGTGGCCGGCGGCGCCAGCATTTTCGCCAGGCGCTGCTTGAGCAGGGCATTATTGGCATCCACCTCGATCACGGCCTCGAGATAGCCGACCCGGTCGTCGTTCGTTTCCGGCAAGGTGATCCTGTGTTCACCGTATATCGCCACGGCGCCGGCCGGTGTCAGCTCAAATATGCCGGTATGCGAGCCGTAATGCGCCGCGATGCCGGTATCGTTGGCCACCACCCGCCCGTTGAACCGCGGCCAGACCACACCACCGGTGGGCGAATGGCCGATCACGACGCGCCTGGCCTGGTAACGCTCGAGAATGTTGTCCAGGGTCTGGCTGAAAACGCCATCCTCGTCCTCGTTCGCCATGCCCCGGTACCACAACGGCCCCAGCGGGTCTGTCACGATGGAGTCAATGGCCGGGTCGAACGTCTCCAGTGCTGCAATGACCTGTT
>JAPHTE010000291.1 GCA_026196445.1 Lysobacterales bacterium | reverse complement strand
GATGGCGCAAAATTATCATGTTCGCTGTGCCGCGTCCAGCGAATTATTAAGTTGAAGGAATTGACCCGGCTCTCAATGTCTCAAGCCGGGTCACGTGTTTTCAGATATTTTCTTCCACGAAAGCGGTCAGTATACCCTTGGACACTGCCCCCACCTTGGTGGCCTGGACCTGGCCGTCCTTGAAAATCATCATCGTGGGAATGCCACGAATGTTGTAATTCATGGGAGTCTGGCGGTTCGAATCGATGTCCATCTTGGCCACTGTCAAACGACCTTCATATTCATCGGCGAGTTCGTGGATGATCGGCGCGATCATCTTGCACGGGCCGCACCATTCTGCCCAGTAATCGATCAGGACCGGGCCTTCAGCGTTCAATACTTTTTCTTCAAAATCACTATCTGTGACGTGGACAATATTTTCGCTCAATGTAATTCTCCAATGATTTGCTTTGCATCCGGGCTGGTTTAAGCATCTCAGCGCGGTTAATATTCAGTATTCGGATCGCTGCTGTCTCAAGACTCAAAACAAGGGTGGGGCAGAAACCGGAATCAAGGACTATCAATATAATTACCTGAGCGACAATTTCAAGGTGGTTGTGATGAATTTCAAGTCCATCTTTAAAATCAGGGCCTGAATACACTAATCAGGCCTGACAGGCCCACCTGGAAATATGCTCAAATAATGACCAAAAAGCAATCTACCAACCCGTTGACCGAAATTTTGTTTACCAGCCTGGATTTGCACCCGAAAATCATCGAGGGGCTGGAAAAAGCACAATTTACCCATTGTACGCCAATTCAGGCATTAAGCCTGCCACCGGCACTCGAGGGCAGCGATGTCGCGGGCCAGGCCCAGACCGGCACCGGTAAAACCGCGGCTTTCCTGCTGGTGATTTTCAACCAGTTGCTGAAGCAGAAGACAGAGAACTACGGTAATAACCCACGCTCACTGGTGGTCGCACCCACGCGTGAACTGGCGATCCAGATACACCGGGACGCCGAGTCGCTGGGTTCTGAAACCGGGCTCAAAACCGGTCTGGCCTATGGTGGGGTGGATTACGAGAAACAGCGCAAAATATTGCAGGACGGTGTGGATATACTGATTGGCACGCCTGGCCGGTTGATCGATTATTTCAAGCAGAAAGTCTATAACCTGCGACATATCGAGGTGGTGGTACTGGACGAAGCTGACCGTATGTTCGACCTGGGTTTCATCGATGACATCCGCTTTCTGCTGCGCCGCATGCCAAAGCCGTCTGAGCGCCAGTCGATGCTATTCTCTGCGACCCTGTCACACCGGGTCATGGAACTTGCCTACGAGCACATGAACAGCCCGGAAACCCTGAAGGTGGAAGCTGAGAGCGTCACTGCCGACCACGTCGAGCAGAGCGTTTATTACCCGGCCAACGATGAAAAACTCCCTTTGCTGATCGGGCTGATGAGAGATCACGTAAAAGCCCACTCCATGGTCTTTACCAACACCCGCGCGGCGGCGGACAAGGTTGGGCGTACATTGAATGCCAATGGCATCGCAGCAGCCGTCATCTCCGGCCGGGTGCGGCAGGAAAAACGGCAAAAACTGCTAAAGAAATTCCATGATGGCGAGGTGCCGGTGCTGGTGGCCACGGATGTCGCGGCGCGTGGCTTGCACATACCCGACGTAACCCACGTGTTCAATTTCGACCTGCCGCAGGATGCGCCCGACTACGTGCACCGGATCGGACGCACGGCGCGTCTTGGCGCCAAGGGCGAGGCGATCAGCTTCGCCTGCGAGGATTATGCTTTTCACCTGCCCGAGATCGAGGAATTCATTGGCTATTCAATCGCCACCGAGTCGGCCTCCCCGGACTTGATGCCCGAGATCACGATTCCGCCACGGCCAAAGCGTGACAGCCGGCACAAGGGTTCAGGCAGGCGGCCATCCAGGCGGGGAAGCAACAATCGGAGGAGATAGATGCGAGGCCGTTTTCATCCATGATCAGGTTTGAACGGGTCAGCAAGGTCTATCCGGGCGGTAGCCGCGCGCTCGCCGATGTCAGCTTTGATATCGAACGCGGCAGCATGGTGTTTCTGACCGGCCACTCGGGCGCCGGGAAAAGCACGCTGCTGCGGCTGGTCATGATGCTGGAGCGGGCCAGCCGCGGAAATGTTTTTGTCAACGGCCTCAACCTCAGCGAGGCACCGGACCGCCTGGCGCCGATCGTGCGGCGCAACACCGGCATGATCTTCCAGGACCACAAACTGCTGAAGGACAAGACGGTGGCAGACAACGTGGCGTTGCCGCTGATGATCGCCGGCCTGAAGTACGCCGATATCCGTAAACGGGTGCGTGCCGCGCTGGACAAGGTAGGTCTTCTGAGCAAGGTATCGCAGATGCCGCTGGCCCTGTCCGGCGGTGAACAGCAGCGCGTGGGCATCGCGCGCGCCATCGTTTCCATGCCGCCGCTGTTGCTGGCCGACGAGCCGACCGGCAACCTGGACCCGAACTTGTCGCGTGAGCTGTTTGCCCTGTTTGAAGAGGTTGCCGCGCAGGGAGTGACGGTACTGATCGCCAGCCACGACCTGGACCTGATCCGCAGGATGCACAAGCGTGTACTGGTGCTGTCCGCCGGCCGCCTGGCGGACGATATACCCGCGAGAAACATCCCGTGAACGACGTTTCCCTGTTCAGTCGCATCGGACGCAGGATCCGCGCCTGGTCGCGTCAGCACAGTTATAGCTTTTTCTCCAGCCTGGGGGTCATTTTGAAGCACAAGACCGGCACGCTGATGACGGTGCTGGTGCTGGGTATCGCCATGTTCCTGCCACTGGGTCTGTACGTCACCCTGAACAACCTGGACAACGTCGACCTGCGCCAGGATGAGTGGAGCGCGGTGACGGTTTTTTTCAAGCCCGGCATAGACGGAACCGAGGTGCGGCGCGTCGCCAATGAGCTGCAACAGCGTTTTGAACCTGGCAGTATGACGCTGATAAGCCCGGAGCAGGGGATGGCAGATTTCCGCAGCGCTTCTGGCTTTGGTGATTCGCTGGAAATACTCGATGAGAACCCGTTGCCATGGGTGATGCAGGTCAGCCCACGGTCCGGTTCGACCGACCAGCTTGAGAGCCGGGTTGCCGAGTTGACCGCTTACCTTGACACCGTAAACAGTGTCGAGCTGACCCAGTTCGACTACAAGTGGTTGCAAAGGCTGGGCCGGTTGCTGGACCTGGGCCAGGCTGCGGTAACTTTACTGGTGGCGTTGTTTGGGCTGGCCGTGGTGGTGGTCGTAGCCAATACCATCCGACTGGATGTTGCGTCGCGTGCCGAGGAGATCGAGATCCTGGCCCTGGTTGGTGCCGGCAACGCTTTTGTCCGCCAGCCGTTTCTGTACACCGGCCTGTGGTACGGGTTGATGGGCGGTTTTATCGCCGTGGTGCTGATCGCCCTGGCCATGTTTTACCTGGGTGGTCCCCTGGGATTATTGCTGGAAACCTACGGCTCCGCCTTCAATATGCGTGGCCTGGAGGGGTACCACGCACTATGGGTGCTGGCGGGCGGCGCTTTGCTGGGCTGGTTTGGGGCCTGGATAGCCGTGCAACGTTACTTGCGAAAATTGCGTATCGGCGGGCGTCTGGGCAGATCCTGAACTACTGCACTAACCCCATTTTTTGCCGGGACACAGTCATTTCCACCTGAGACACGCCCTAGCCCGCATATTGCACCAGTCGGGATTCCTATCCCGGCACAGCTCATGGCGCTCGAATTCAAACATTAAGAACAACCACTGGAACCGGGCATGGAACAACTGCTGCCAGCGGTGGTCATAGAAGCAGTTGAATATACCGTGGCACAGCGATCTGATGGGTTGGCCCCTGGGTTGAGCCAAGCGCTAAACTCACATTTTCTGCCTTGAAAAGGGTAGAAATCGCTGATTTTGCTGATATACTAGAACGCTTGCCTGGAGGAGGTTTAGATGAACAAAGCGCTAGTTCCGAGTCACTTACTGGTTCCTGCCGGTACCGGTAGCCTGGATGCCTATATCCAGGAGGTGAACCGTATTCCGATGTTGACGCTGGAAGAGGAAAAAGACCTGGCGTACCGCTATCGTGAAGAAGGTGACCTGGACGCCGCACGGCGCCTGGTTCTTGCACACCTGCGTTTTGTCGTTCACGTGGCCAAGGGTTACGGTGGTTACGGCCTGCAGTTGGGTGACCTGATACAGGAAGGCAACATCGGCCTGATGAAGGCCGTAAAACGATTCGATCCCGAACGTGAAGTCCGGTTGGTATCATTCGCAGTGCACTGGATACGCGCTGAGATGCATGAATTTATCCTGCGTAACTGGCGTATCGTCAAGGTGGCCACCACCAAGGCCCAGCGCAAGCTGTTTTTCAACCTGCGCAAATCCAAGAAACGCCTGGGCTGGTTGAACATGGACGAGGTCAACACGGTGGCCGAAAACCTTGGTGTCAAGCCCGAGGTCGTGCTTGAGATGGAATCCCGCCTGTCAGGCCAGGACATCGGTTTTGATCTGTCGCCTGATTCGGACGATGACGAAAGACCGTACGTGTCGCCCTCGGCCTACCTGGTGAGCAAGTCCGACAGCCCCGAGGTGGTACTCGAGGCCAGCGATACGCAGGACCACCAGAACGACCTGCTGTACCAGGGCTTGGGCGAGCTGGACGAGCGTAGCCGGGACATTATCCGCAGCCGCTGGTTGTCGGACGACAAGGCCACGTTGCAGACCCTGGCGGATCGCTACGGTGTTTCCGCAGAGCGTATCCGGCAACTTGAAGTCAACGCTATGAACAAGATCAGGGCCAGCTTCAGCGCCTGATTCTTCCAAAGCTTTATGAAAAGGCCTCCATGCGGAGGCCTTTTTTTCGCCTGTGAAAAGTGGAACGCTTACCCGTCTTCCTGCTGCCACTCTTCCGGCATCGGACAACCGCAGAACAGGTTGCGGTCGCCATAGACGTTGTCCACGCGGTTGACGGCCGGCCAGAACTTGCTTTGCCATTGTTCGGGTTTCGGAAAAGCCGCCAGTTCACGGCTATAGGGGTGATTCCATTCACCCACCAGGTCGCGTTGTGTATGTGGCGCGTTGACCAGCGGATTGTCGTCCTTGTCCAGGTCGCCGGATTCAACCGCCATGATCTCACCGTGAATCGCCAGCATGGCGTCGCAGAAACGGTCCAGTTCACGCAGTGATTCGCTCTCGGTCGGCTCGATCATCAGAGTACCCGGTACCGGGAACGACATGGTCGGGGCGTGGAAACCGTAGTCGATCAGGCGCTTGGCCACATCTTCCTCGCTGATACCGCTGGACCGCTTGAACGGGCGCAGGTCGATGATGCACTCGTGCGCGACGCGGCCGCTGTGGCAGGTGTAGAGCACCGGGAAGGTGCCCGATAGCCGGTGGGCGATGTAATTGGCGTTCAGAATGGCCACCTGGGTGGCTTTCTTCATGCCCTGGGCGCCCATCATCACGATGTACATCCAGGTGATCGGCAGTATGCCGGCGCTGCCCCAGGGTGCGGCGGCCACAGCGCCGTTTTTGGCGTGCTCTCCGGGTAAGTCCACCAGTGCGTGTCCAGGCAGGAAAGGCGCCAGGTGCGCACCGGTACAGATCGGACCGACACCCGGACCACCACCGCCATGCGGGATGCAGAAGGTCTTGTGCAGGTTCAGGTGCGAGACATCCGCGCCGAACTCGCCCGGCGCAGCGCAGCCGACCAGTGCGTTCAAATTGGCGCCGTCCAGGTACACCTGGCCGCCGTGCTCGTGCGTGATTGCGCAGATCTCCTTGATCTGCTCCTCGAATACGCCGTGGGTTGAGGGATAGGTAATCATCAGTGCCGACAGGTCGTCGGTGTGTTTTTCCGCCTTGGCGCGCAGGTCGTCGATATCCACGTTGCCGTTATCGTCACACTTGACGATGACGATCTTCATGCCGGCCATGGCGGCGCTGGCAGGGTTGGTGCCGTGTGCAGACGATGGAATCAGGCAGACATTGCGATGGCCCTCATCGCGGGATTCGTGCCAGCCCTTGATCGCCAGCAGCCCGGCATATTCGCCCTGGGAGCCGGCGTTGGGTTGCAACGACACCGCGTCATAGCCGGTGCAGGCGATCAGCATCTCCTCCAGTTCCTTGAACAGCTGGTGGTATCCGGCGGCCTGCTCAGCGGGTACAAAGGGGTGCAGGTCGCAAAACTCGGGCCAGGT
>JAPHTE010000155.1 GCA_026196445.1 Lysobacterales bacterium | reverse complement strand
GAGACACCGCTGGGCGTGGTGGCCGAGAGCAAGACCATTTCGCTGGCATTGGGTGAGCAACTTTACGAAGTCAATTCGGTCTTCACACTGGATGGCGAGCCGGCCTTACTTTCGATTGCGATTGGTCTGACAACTCACGATGAAAAAGCACAGGTATTCAGCAACCAGGAGACTGGCAGAATATCCACGTGGGAAGTCATCGATGAAACGGGTGTGGGCACGGGTGTCCTGATGGCGCCTGGCATCACCGGGAGAATCATGCATATGCCCTCTGAAGAAAAGGACGCCAGTCATATTTGGCTGCTTACCTCTACCCAAAAAAGCGGCGAGCTGAGCTTCCGGGCCGGATTCGCCTGGGCAGAAGCCGGTGAGATCACCACCATTGAAGCGTGGAATGAATACCTGGATGCCCGTAGCGGGCAGTAAGCTTACGGAAACCAAAGAATTTCTGAAATTCAATAGCAAGCAAACGGCTGCAAACAAAAATGGAGAAATAACATGGATTTTTTATACACCGCAGACCGCGAACGGTATAAACGGATGACGACCGGCGAATTACGCGAAGCCTACCTGATAGACAATATGTTCGTGCCGGGCGAAGTGACGCTCTGTTACACGGACGTGGAGCGCAGCGTTGTTGGCTCGGCCGTGCCGGTGGGTGAAGCGCTCACCCTGCCGGTACACAAGGAACTGGCCTCTGACTACTTTGCACAGCGCCGGGAAATCGGCGTGATCAATATCGGTGATACAGGCACCGTCGTCGTCGACGGCGTACGCCATGAAATGGACAACCGCGACAGCCTGTACATCGGTCGCGGCAGCAAGGAAGTCGAGTTCACCAGTGCGTCGGGTGATAACCCTGCCTGGTTCTACTTCGTGAGCTACCCGGCGCATGCGGCGTACCCGACCAAGCTGGTCAAAAAAGCCGAGGCCAACCGCCTCGAGATGGGTTCCATGGAGGAGTGCAACGACCGTATCATCCACCAGTCCATCCTGCCGGGCCTGGTAGATACCTGCCAGATCGTCATGGGCTTTACCCAGCTTGCTCCCGGCAGCAACTGGAACACGATGCCCGTGCACACCCACCGGCGCCGCACCGAGGTCTACATGTACTTCGACCTCGACGACGACCAGTGCGTGTTCCACTTCATGGGCGAACCAGACAATACGCGCTCGATCGTGGTTCGGAACGGCCAGGCAGTGGCCTCGCCAAGCTGGTCAATCCACAGCGGCGTCGGTACACGCAATTACACGTTTATCTGGGCTATGGGCGGTGAAAACCAGGACTTCCCGGACATGGACCATGTCGGTATCAAGGACCTCTTGTAATCGTCAACACATCTACTTTCAACAGGTGATGAAATGAAAAATATTCGACTTGTCAGTTTCCCGGTTCTCGGCCTGCTGACGGCCCTTGCAATTACACTGACGGCCTGCAAGCCAGAAGCGGCGGGCGAAGTGGAGCCGGTGGCAGAGGCCGCAACGGTTCCCGAGGCCCCGCCAGTCGTGGAACCAGACCTTTTTGCTGAGCGTGCCGGCAATGAATTTGACCCGGCCACCATCGACGCCATTGGCGACGCGGTGGCGGACTGGCAAATTGCCCATCTCGACAAGCTCGAAGACTACATGCGCAACTACCGCAATAGCATTGCCGACCGGCGTGGCTGGGTGCACGGCGCCCTGTACGTCGGCGTGATGAACTGGGCCGCGCTGCCGGGTAACGAAGGCTACTACGCACCGTTCAGGCAGATCGCCGAAGAGGAGGAATGGAAGCTGGGCGACCGCCTGTTCCACGGTGACGACCACATCGTCGGCCAAATGTACCTGACCTTCTATGGGAAAGAAAAAGACCCCGGCATGATCGACCACACGATCCGGCAATTCAACCAGATCCTGGTGGCAAACCCGAGTGGTTCGCTGGAATTCGTGGGTGACGGCATACGTGGCGTAGGGCGTGTATGCCAGTTGCGCTGGTGCTGGTGTGACGCCCTGTTCATGTCGCCACAGACCTGGATGATGCTGACGCTGGCGACCGGCGAAGAACAGTACATGGCGTAT
>JAPHTE010000495.1 GCA_026196445.1 Lysobacterales bacterium | reverse complement strand
GGCAAAGCGGGTCATGTAGTTGGGCCCACCCGCCTTGGGGCCAGTGCCTGACAACCCCTGGCCGCCGAAAGGGTTGACGCCGACCACGGCGCCGACCATGTTGCGGTTGATGTAGTTGTTTCCGACCCGGGTCAGATTCACGACATCGTTGGCAAACTTCTCGATGCGGCTGTGAACGCCCAGGGTCAGGCCAAAGCCGGTGCTGTTGATCTCGTCGATCAACTTGTCGAATTCGGTTCTCCTGAAACGTATCACGTGCAGGATGGGGCCGAAAACTTCACCGGGCAGTTGCCGCACCGTTTTCAGTTCGATCAGGTGCGGGGGCACGTAGGTACCATCCTGCAGGTCTTCCGGCACATCGCAGGCGTAGTGCAGAACGGCTTCCTTTTTCATATTTTCGACATGTTGCAGGAGTTCTTCTTTGGCCGCCTGGTCGATGACCGGTCCGACGTCCGTGGCCAGTCGCCACGGCCGGTTGACCGATAATTCGGCCATTGCGCCTTTCAGCATCCGGATAATACGGTCCGCGATTTCGTCCTGGATGTACATGACGCGCAGTGCCGAACACCGCTGGCCCGCGCTCAGGAAGGCGGAGCGGATGGCGTCGTCCACGACCTGCTCCGGCAGTGAGGACGAATCGACCACCATCGAATTCTGCCCGCCGGTCTCGGCGATAAACGCCGGTACTTCGCCTCCACGTTCCACCAGGGTCCGCTGGATGTTCAACGCGACCTCCGTTGATCCGGTAAAGGCGACGCCCTTGATACGCGGATCGGTGTTAATGATTTCACCCAGAAGACGCCCACGTCCCGGCACCAGGTTTACGACATCTCCCGGCACACCTGCCTCGTGCAGAATCTTGATGGACTCGGCGCCGATCAACGGGGTCGGGTCGGCGGGCTTGGCGATGACGGAATTGCCTGCGGCGAGGGCTGCCGCGACCTGGCCGGTAAAAATTGCCAGCGGGAAATTCCACGGGCTGACACAGAAGAACACACCGCGCCCGTGCAGGCTGAACTGGCTCGCCCGGCCCAATGGATCGATCGATGTTTCCGGGGCGGAAAAACGCTTGCGTGCCTGCTGGGCGTAATAACGCAGGAAATCGACCGCTTCGCGCACCTCGGAGACGCCGTCGTTGAGTGTACGGCCGGCCTCGTAGGCGATCAGCGCCACCAGTTCAGACATTCGCGATTGCATGATGTCGGCCGCGCGCTCGAGAATTTCAGCGCGCGCATCGCCACCCAGCGCATCCCATGCGGGCTGGGAATCAGCCGCGACCTCGAGCGCCTTGTTGACCTCCTCGGCGCTGGCCTTGCGGCAATAACCGACGATGGTGCTGGTGTCCGTGGGTGAAGTAACCGCTTCGCCGCCCTCCGTATTCATTTCGCCACCGATGATCGGGCCCGCGACCCAGGTCTTCCTGGCCAGTGGTTCAACGACTTCAAGCAAGCGGCTGACCGCGTCGGGATTGCTCAGGTCGATACCATGTGTGTCGGGCCGGTCGTCACCACCCGCACGCAGGATGTCGACGGGCAGCGGTATGGCCGTGTGGCGTCGTGACGGGCTTGCTTCCACGTCGGATTGTACGTCGGTCGCGATCTGGGCAACCGGTACTTTCTTGTCCAGGAAACGGTTGACAAAGGAGCTGTTCGAGCCATTTTCCAGCAGGCGGCGCACCAGGTAGGGCAACAGGTCTTCATGTGCGCCTACCGGGGCATAAACACGGACCGGTGCGGGCGAACTGCCGATGCCCTTGGCCAGTTGCATGTGCAGCAAATCGCCCATACCGTGCAGGCGCTGGAATTCGAACTGCTTATCCTGGGCCAGTTCAAGGATCATCGCCGCGGTCAGGGCGTTGTGGGTCGCGAACTGGGGATAAATCACGTCCTGGGCATCCAGCAGGGTGGCGGCGCACACCTGGTAGCATAAATCCGTGTTGACCTTGCGTGTGTAAACCGGGTAATCAGCAAAGCCCTGTTCCTGGGCGTGTTTGATCTCGCTATCCCAGTAAGCGCCTTTTACCAACCGCACCATCAACTTGCGTTCGGCGCTACGCGCCAGTTCGATCACCCACTTTGCGACCAGCGGTGAGCGCTTATCGTAGGCCTGCAATACGAATCCCAGCCCGTCCCAGCCCAATAGTTTGGGATCGTGCGCCAGTGACTGGAACAGGTCCAGGGAAATATCCAGCCGGTCGGCTTCTTCCGCGTCAATGGTAAAACCGAGACCGAAGTTCATCGCCTCCAGCGCCAGATTGCGGATACGCGGCAGCATTTCCTCCATGACGCGTGCTTCTTTCTCGTAGTGATAGCGCGGGTGCAGGGCCGAGAGCTTGATCGAAATGCCATTGGCTTCGATGACATTGTCCCGTGTTTCCCGTTTGCCAATTTCGCGTATCGCCTTCATATAGGCTTCGTAGTAGCGGTTGGCGTCCTGCATGGTGCGGGCGCCTTCACCCAGCATATCGAAGGAAAAGCGCGTGCCCTTGCGATTCTCCCTGCGGCCACGGTCGATGGCGTCATCGATCTTGCGGCCCAGCACGTACTGCTGTCCCATGATCCTCATGGCCTGGCGAATGGCGGCACGCACGACCGGTTCACCGACCCTGTTGACCAACTTGTGAATCCAGGTTTCGGTGTTCTCGGTGATTTCTGATTCCAGCGCAACCACGCGGCCGGTCAGCATCAGATCGGCCATGCGGGCATAGCCCATCAGGCGCTGGATGCGGACCGAGCCGCCGCCGCCGACGAAAATGCCGCGCTGGCCCTCGGGCAGGGCGAAGAAGGTCGTCTCGTCGGCAACGCGGATATGGGCGGCCGAGGCCGTCTCGAGCCCGCCGCCGATGCACGCGCCCTTGAGCGCCG
>JAPHTE010000013.1 GCA_026196445.1 Lysobacterales bacterium | reverse complement strand
TGCTGCAGCATATCCACCAAAACTGATCGCACACGCGGGCCGGTTAACCTTGAGCAACCGCCGTGCCTGCCACACCGCGCGCAGTAGCATGAATGGCATCCGGACCCAGCGCAGGGCGCCTTTGCCCCTCAAACCGGCAATTTCAACGAGGTCCAGGTCAATACCCGCTTGCGGTACCGTACCGGCCTCCATTCCCGCCGCGGCGCCCAACCAGCGAACCGGTATGTCGCGTTGCCTCAATGCAGATGCCACGGCGAGACCGGGGTAAATATGCCCCCCGGTACCACCGGCCATGATCAAAACACCCCGCCCAACGTGCTTCATCGCCGTGCCTCCGGAACACCGGTTACACCTGCAGCCTTGAAGCGAGCCTCGAAATCCAGCTCGTAACGTATCCTGAACACGATCCCCAACGCCAATAACGTCATCAGCACGCTGCTGCCACCGGAGCTGATCAGGGGCAGGGTAAGTCCCTTGGTCGGTAACATACCCAGGTTTACGCCCATGCTCACCAGCGCCTGCAAACCGATCCAGAGGCCGATTCCATAGGCGACGTTACCGGCGAATGGCCGCTCGGCACGGTGTGCCATCAAGCCGATGACCATGATGCGGGTCACCAGCAGCATGAACAGCGCCAGGATGAAGATGACACCGAGCAGGCCAAACTCTTCGGCCAGCACCGCAAAAATGAAATCCGTGTGGGCTTCTGGCAAGTAAAACAGTTTCTGGATGCTCGCACCCAGGCCGACGCCAAATATTTCCCCCCGGCCGACGGCGATCAGCGCCTGTGTTAACTGGAATCCACTATTGAAAGGATCCTGCCATGGATCCATGAAGCTGATGATGCGTTTGAGCCGGTATGGCTCCATCGCCGCCACGCCAAACACCGGCGCCGCAATCATTGCCAGCAGGAGTAAATGGCGCCAGGCCGCTCCGGCCAACCACACCATGCCGCCCACGACGGCGGTGATCACTGCCGCGCTACCCAGATCGGGCTGCAGCAGCAAAAGGCCTGTCAACAGGCCTGCCAGAATCAGTGGTTTCAGGGTGTCGAAAAACCGGGTGCGGACCTTGTCCGCCTTGCGCACCAGGTACCCCGCCATGTAGATGATGACCATGACCTTGACTGCCTCGACCACCTGGAAATTGGCAATACCCAACGAGATCCAGCGTGCACTGCCGTTGACGCTGTGCCCAAGCCCGGGGATGAACACCAGCAACAACAACAAAGCGGAGAACCAGATCAACGGCTGGCTGATCTTTTCGAGAAATGCAACCGGTATGCCCCGGAATGTGGAGGCAAGCGCCAGGCCCAGGATGATGTAGACCAGGTGGCGCAGCACGTAATGGCCAGTGCTGACACCCAGGCCTTCGGCGATGGCGACCGATGACGAGCCTACCATGACGAGGCCGACAGCCAACAAGAACAAGACGGGCAGCAGCAACCAGGCATCGACCCGCACAGCCTTGTTCGTTCGCGACCCGCGGTGGGCCTGTTGTTTGCTGTTTTTCTTCTTCATCTGATCTTCAGCGTGGCTAATCCTGCCAGTACCAGGATCACCGAGATGATCCAGAAACGCACGATGACCCGTGGTTCGGGCCAGCCTTTTAATTCAAAGTGGTGATGGATCGGCGCCATGCGAAATATCCGGCGCCCGGTCAGCTTGAATGATGCAACCTGCAATATCACCGACAGGGTTTCCATGACAAATACACCCGCCATGACGGTGAATACCAACTCCTGGCGCACGACAACTGCGATGAGGCCCAGCGCTGCACCCATTGCCAGCGCACCGATGTCGCCCATGAATACCTGTGCCGGGTAAGTGTTGAACCACAGGAAGCCCAGTCCGGCACCGGCCAGGGCGCCGCAGAAGATGGTCAATTCACCCGCACCGGGAATAAATGGGATACCCAGGTAATCGGAAAAAATGGAATGCCCGGTCACATAGGCGAAGATACCCAACGCCACGGCCAGGAAAACGGCCGGCATGATCGCCAGCCCGTCCAGGCCGTCAGTCAGGTT
>JAPHTE010000363.1 GCA_026196445.1 Lysobacterales bacterium | reverse complement strand
GGCGAGGTTTATTACTGGCCGCCTGGACATACGGTCAGAGTTGACGAAGATTACGAGGCCATAGAGTTCAGTCCAAGCGACCAAATGGGTGAGCTTATGAATCACCTTGAAGAAAAACTGAAAGGCTGACTCGACTCAATGTTTGAACGTATAGGGCCCCAGCCAGGTCCGGGGCCCATGCGCCGTGCACGGAAGGCAGCGTTTGGCTGGGTGCAACGACGACAATCAAATCAGTATTCTGTTCGTCGGCAATGTACGCGGTGATTCACCGGACGTAGATAAAAGCGTTCACCTTCGTATTCGACTGTTTTGAGTAGCCCTTCGGATATCAAATTCTGAACGATGCTCCAGTCGGCGTTATCCCCGGTCAAAAAACGGCGTACCGCCGCCTCTCGCATCGGATGAACAGCGGTGATGGCTAACAGGTCATCCCTCAACTTGCCGGTATGAATGAAGTCCTCAGGCTCGTGCCCAGCAAGCAGTTCGACGTTTGCCAACCTGGCTGAGAAGAGTTCGTGGGCATAGGTCAACATTGTCTCATCTGCGCCAGACACACCTTCAATTGCAGCCGGCCGGGTGGGCACAGCGAGGTAGGCGGTCTGTGGTTCGATGTCCCCAATGAATTCAGCTATCGTCCTGAGCGATTCGACAGAGTCGTTGAGCCCCGCGAGCAGCATGGTCTCTGAAATCAGGGTCCCTTGAAAGTCGGCGGCAAAGGCCCGGATTCCGTCCATAACGATTTCGAAATCCAGTTTGGGATCGGGACGATTGATCCTGCGCCATTTGGGTTCTTCCAGACTGTCTACCTTGATTGATACCAGGTCGGCCTTGAGCAGGCGAGTGCGCACCTCTTCGCGCCACATCAGCGAGCTGTTGCTGATAACCGCTATTGGAATTCCAAAGTCGCATAATCCTGAGATGCTTTCTGCAAGGTTAATGTCCAGAGTAGGTTCACCGTCTGCAACGAAGGTGAGATAGTCAACTTCTACACCCCGTTTCTGCAGTCTTCTCAATCGCCTGGCAACGGCATCCTTGATCTGGGCTGGTGAGAAGAACGCTTGGGGATCAATACACTTTTGCGTGGTGGAGCCAACCTGGCAATAGATGCAGGCATAGCTGCAAGTCTTGGTTGTGACGTTGTTGATACCAAGGCTATTGCCAAGGCGACGCGATGGTACGGGTCCAAAAGCGATGTGATGCCTGGAGTAACTCACAAGCCATATCCTTCAAAGTAAAAGTTTATCTCCTGCCTGTTTGTATCGGTGTTCCTTTGAAATCCGGTTCAACCGGCCGTGGTGTGGATTTCGATGCTCAGGGCTGGTTAATTCATTTTCACAAGCATCACATCGTTTGCCTTCGATTGTGGCCTCTATTCCTGTTGCGGCCGCGACCATTCTTGCCATACCCAGCTGGGTCGCCATCTCTCTGGGAGTGATGTAATCTCTTGCTGCCGCACTGCGGGCACACATTCGGCCTGCCAGTTCCGAATGGAACCGTCCATTCATGCTGGCAGTCGTCGCATTTAAATTTTCTCTCGATCATGGTGAATTCACCTCCTTCAATCCTCAAAGCACAGCCTTGAACCAAAGCTGTGGCAATTTTCTTGTGGGCAGATTTAATGATGTTTCCGAAAGTTTGGCGGGAAACGGCCATTTGCTCGGCAGCCGATTCCTGGTAGCAATCTTCCAGGTCGGCCAGGCGGATGGCCTCCAACTCATCGATGGTCAGGACAACTTCGCCCAGGTCTTTAACAGGGATGCCACGCGGCTTGAAATAGTAAGCGTTCGGTTTGTAACAAATACGTCTTTTTTTTACCGGTCGGGCCATTGTCAGCTCATGATGTTAATAGCATATGCTAATAATAATTAAATTGGCCATGACCGTCAACGTTTTCCAGAAGGCTGTTCTTGGCCGTTCGTCGTGAACGCTTACGTCAATTATTTACTTTGATAATTGCCCGTTTCATGGAAGAGGGCGGCCTAAACTCGAAGTGATTAGGGTGTGAGTTTATCGAGTATCTCGTGGCTGATGCGAATGCGTTCTCCGACCTCGTCGACGTCGAACGTGAGAAGCAGCTTGTTCGGGCCCTTCATCTTGTAATCGAATGGATGCTGCTGGATCATCTCGAGCAGGGCGGCCGGGTTGGCGCGCGTATCCTCGGCAAATTCGATACGCCCAGCGGTCGTACCGAAATCGATCCGGCTGACACCGATGGCGCGTGCTTTCTGACGTAGTTCGGCAACTTCGAACAGGTGTTTTGTCTGTGGCGGGAGCAGGCCAAACCGGTCGATCATCTCGACCTGCAGATCACGCAGTGCAGACTTGTCCGGTGCGCTGGCGATACGCTTGTACAGCGTCAGGCGCGTATGGACATCGGCCAGCCAGTCTTCCGGGATCAGCGCCGATTCGTGCAACTCGATTTCGGTTTCCTGGTGCAGGCTGCCTTCCAGGTCAACTTCTTCACCGTTGCGCATGGCGGCGACCGCACGGTTCAGTAATTCGCTGTACAAGCTGAAACCCACCGACTGGATTTCGCCGCTTTGCTCCTCACCCAGCAGTTCGCCGGCGCCACGGATTTCGAGATCGTGTGTGGCCAGCGTGAAGCCGGCACCAAGTTCTTCCAGCGAGGCGATGGCTTCCAGGCGCTTGTGCGCATCGCGGGTCATGCTGCGCTTGTCCGGCACGACCAGGTAAGCGTAGGCCCGATGGTGGGATCTTCCCACGCGCCCGCGAAGCTGGTGCAACTGCGCCAGGCCAAATTTATCGGCACGGTTGACAATGATGGTATTGGCCGTTGGAATATCGATGCCGTTTTCGATGATGGTCGTGCATACCAGCACGTTGAGACGCTGGCGGTAGAAGTCCAGCATGACTTTTTCGAGTTCGCCGCGAGCCATCTGCCCGTGCGCAACGCCAATTCTCGCATTGGGCGCGAGTTTTGCCACTTCGCGTGCGGTCCGGTCGATGCTACGCACCTCGTTGTGCAAGAAAAATGCCTGTCCGCCGCGCTGGATTTCACGTTGCAGGGCTTCGCGCAACAAGGCTGCATCCCACTGCGAAATCAGGGTCTTGATGGCCATGCGGCGCGCTGGTGGTGTAGCGATGATACTCAGGTCGCGGATACCCGACATCGCCATGTTCAGCGTGCGTGGAATAGGGGTTGCTGTCAGGGTCAGCAGGTCGACCTCGGCACGCAGTTGCTTCAATCGCTCTTTCTGGCGCACGCCGAAGCGTTGTTCCTCGTCCACGATCACCAGCCCCAGTTGTTTGAAACGGATATCCCGTTGCAACAGCTTGTGCGTGCCGATAACAATATCTACCTTGCCGTCAGCCAGGTCCTGCAGGGTCGTATCCAGTTGCTTGCCGGTACGGAAACGCGACAACAGCTCGATACGCACCGGCCAGTCGGCAAAGCGGTCGCTGAAGTTCGAAAAATGTTGCTGTGCCAACAGGG
>JAPHTE010000041.1 GCA_026196445.1 Lysobacterales bacterium | reverse complement strand
AGGCCTGGGAGTCTGAGCGTAAACGCAGGTGCGAAGGAAAGTTTCTTTTTTGCTGGTGATTTCCCCTTGCGTCATTTAGCGGGCCGACAGGTTCGCTAATTGGAGGCCAGGGTCGGAATCGAACCGGCGTAGACGGCTTTGCAGGCCGCTGCATAACCACTCTGCCACCTGGCCTTGGGGAAGAGCATGCGGGCGTGTGCCCGCGAGCGCGCTATTCTACTATTCGTTGTGACAGCTTGTCACGTTTTGGATTCAATGCAGGCACTAAGAAAGGCAAGAAAGGTGCCAGGTTCATATTTTCGCTCGTGATCCGAGCCAGAAAAATGAACCTGGCTCCTTTCACACGATTACGTCCGAACAACTTTGGGGCCACGGATTACAAAGAGGTGGTGGGCGATACTGGGCTTGAACCGCGCGCGGCTACGGGCGTTCATTCGGAGTAGAGGCCGAATTCCGCGAGCATATGCGTGGCTTTGATAAAGAAGGCTTGCCGAAAACCACTGAGAGCCTGGTGTCGGCGATCACCTCCGGGGTCGCAGACCCCGAAGAGGTGGTGGGCGATACTGGGCTTGAACCAGTGACCTCTGCAATGTGACTGCAGCGCTCTCCCAACTGAGCTAATCGCCCTTATGCGAATTTTAGCAAATCCCCAAACAAAAAGAGGCAACATTCTTCAATGCTGCCTCTTAAGAGTTGGAGCGGGTGAACGGGCTTGAACCGTCGACCTGTACCTTGGCAAGGTACCGCTCTACCAACTGAGCTACACCCGCATTTTGCGTTAGGTGGCGTATTTTAGCGATATAGCTGCTTGTGTCAATGATATTTTAGCGCTAACCCCTTTCGCAGTCAGGCGTCGGGTGGCACAATAACGCCACCTCAATGAAGCGTGGGACTTATGGCTAAAGAAGACGTCATCGAAATGGAAGGCAAGGTGCTTGAAACCTTGCCGAATACATTGTTTAAAGTAGAGCTGGAAAACGGTCACATCGTCACCGCTCACATCTCGGGCCGGATGCGCAAGCACTACATCCGCATACTGACCGGCGACATGGTCAAGGTCGAATTGACCCCGTACGACCTGACCAAGGGACGTATCACTTACCGCATGAAATGAGCCCAGGAATTGTGGCGACCGCTGCAATATGCGGGCTACCCGCAGAATTACCTTAATCGGTTGATGCGGGCAGTGCTTTTTGCTGAGCCTGCCTGGCCTTGGTACGGATTTTCAGTTCGCCGCCGTTTTTCTTCGACAGGGTGACATCCACTTCACCACCTTCGGCCAATTTTCCGAACAACAGGTCGTCCGCCAATGGGCGCTTGATCCTGTTCTGGATCACGCGTTGCATTGGACGTGCACCCATCTCGGGGTCGAAGCCCTGCTCTGCCAGCCACTCCCGCGCCGGACCGGAGACCGAGATGCTGACATCCTTCAAGGCCAGTTGGGCTTCCAACTCGAGGATGAACTTGTCAACGATCATCAGCACGATGCTGAAGTCCAGCGCCCGGAAGTGGATGATGGCGTCCAGCCGGTTGCGGAACTCTGGTGTAAAGGTGCGCCGGATGGCCTCGGATGAATCCGAAACATGGTCCTGCTCGGTAAACCCGATTGAACGGCGAGCGCTCTGCCGGGCCCCTGCGTTGGTGGTCATCACCAGCACCACGTTACGGAAATCAGCTTCACGGCCATTGGTGTCGGTCAGCGTGCCGTGGTCCATGATCTGCAACAGGATGTTGTAAACGTCCGGGTGCGCTTTTTCGATTTCGTCCAGCAACAGCACCGCGTGCGGGTTACGCGTGACCGCCTCGGTCAACAGGCCGCCCTGGTCGAAACCGACGTAGCCCGGCGGTGCACCGACCAGGCGTGAGACCGAGTGTGCTTCCATGTATTCCGACATGTCGAACCGGATCAGTTCGATGCCCATGACCATCGCCAGTTGACGGGTGACCTCGGTTTTGCCGACCCCGGTAGGGCCTGCGAACAGGAAGGAACCGATTGGCTTGTTCTCCTCGCCCAGCCCTGACCGTGACATCTTGATGGCGGCGGCGAGCGCGTCAATGGCCTCGTCCTGACCGAATACGGTCAGCTTCAGGTCACGCTCCAGGGTCCGCAGTGCATCGCGGTCGGAACGCGATACCTGCTTGGGTGGTATACGTGCCATGTGGGCGATGACGGATT
>JAPHTE010000323.1 GCA_026196445.1 Lysobacterales bacterium | reverse complement strand
GCCGCGTACCGGCTCCTGTACCGAAAATCGCACGACCAGCGCCAGTATGAGACCCGGCACACCGACGACCAGGAACGCCAGCCGCCAGCCAAAAAATTCCGCGATCCATCCACCGAGCAGGAACCCGATCAGGATGCCGATGTAGATGCCGATGGAGTAGATCGAGAGCGCGGTCGCCCGGAATGTCGGCTTGAAGATATCCGATATCATCGAGTGGGCGGGAGGACTGCCACCTGCCTCGCCAACACCGACGCCCATGCGGGCCAACAGTAACTGGAGGAAGTTCTGTGTCATCCCGCTGATCGCGGTCATGAAACTCCACACTGCCAGCGAAAAGGCGATGATGCTGCGCCGCACTGATTTATCAGCCCAGCGGGCGATCGGAATGCCGCAGACAACGTAGAAGACGGCGAAGGCGAAGCCCGTCAACAGACCAAGCTGGGTATCGGACAAGCCGAGGTCCGCCTTGACCGGCTCCTGCAGGATAACCAGCAATTGGCGGTCGATGAAATTGAACGTGTACACCAGCGTGAGGACCGCCAGTACATAGTAGCGGTACCCGGTTTTAGCGTAACGCGTTTCCGGTGGGTTCTGAGCGCTTGCCTCCGTCTCAGTTGCCGGGGTCTCGAGCCGATCGTTCATGTGCTTGAATACCTTTGTAAGTTGTTATTGAAATTCCCGCATTGCAAGAATACCCAAGCCAGCGGATAACTCAAAACCCCGGCTGGCGTCAAATACGCTCGATGATGGCCGCGTTACCCTGGCCACCGCCGATGCACATCGTTATCAGTGCGTAACGACCGCCGGTGCGGTGCAGTTCGTGCACGGCCTTGATGGTAATGATCGCTCCTGTTGCACCGACGGGGTGCCCCAGCGAGATTCCGCTGCCGTTGGGGTTGGTCCTGTCCATGGGTGGGTTCAGTTCCCGAATCACAGCAAGGGCCTGGGCAGCGAAGGCCTCGTTGAGTTCTATCACATCCATTTCCTCGATCGACAGGCCGGTTTTTTTCATCAACGAGCGAACCGCCGGCACCGGGCCAATGCCCATGTAGGCAGGGTCCACGCCCGCGTAGGTATATCCAATCAGCCGTGCCAGTGGGCGAACACCCGCTTTCTCCGCGGCGCTACGCTCCATCAACACCACTGCGGCCGCGGCATCGTTGATTCCGGAAGCATTGCCGGCCGTCACGCTACCGTCTTTCTTGAATGCGGGGCGCAGCTTGGCCATGCCTTCGAGGCTGGCGTCGGCTCGGAAATGCTCGTCGCGCTCGAATACCTGCACGCCCTTCCGGGTTTTCAGTTCGATCGGTACGATTTGGCCGGCGAACCGGTCCTCGTCCCAGGCCCGTGCGGCACGCTGGTGGCTTTCCACCGCCAGTGCATCCTGTTCCTCCCGCGTAATGCCGTACTGCTCCGCCAGGTTTTCAGCCGTGCAGCCCATGTGCCCGTTCCCGAACGGGTCCTGCAAGGCCGCGGTGACCGAATCCTGCGCCACGCCGTCGCCGAGGCGCTGGCCCCAGCGCATACCCGGCAAGGTGTACGGTGCACGGCTCATGCTCTCGGCGCCGCCGGCTACCGCGCAATCCAGCTCACCCAGCAGGATGCACTGGCTGGCAGATACGATGGCTTGCAGACCCGATCCGCACAGGCGGTTGACCGTCAATGCCGGCGAGGTCTCAGGCACGCCGCCCAGAATGGCCGCACAGCGGGACATGTATGCGTCGCGCGCCTCGCTGTGCACCACGTTGCCAAAAAATGAATGCTCAACGCGCTCCGGCTCAATAGCCGCGCGTTCGATCGCCGCAGCCACGCATTTACCCGCAAGTTCAACGGCCGGCACGTCCTTCAGGCTTCCCCCATAGGTGCCAATGGCGGTGCGCATTCCACTCACAATTACAACTTCTCGTTCAGTTTTCATGGTCATTCCTCAGGAAACACGTATCCTGCTTTCTTAAGTTCACAACGGCTCTGGTAGAAGCCGAAATCGGGGATTTCCTCGCCCTCGCGGTTTGCAAGCGCCTCCCACTTCTCCAACAGCATTTCGGCTG
>JAPHTE010000440.1 GCA_026196445.1 Lysobacterales bacterium | reverse complement strand
TCCCGTCACCCGCAAGGAACCTTTCGATTATGCCGCTGGGCGTGGCCTTGAGGTTTTGCAGGGGTTTGCGGTCCCATTGATAAACGCCATCGCGCCCGACCGCCAGGCCGCCGGTTTCGTGGTCCGCCAGGATGATGACAAGGGTGTTTTGATCCTGTTTTGCAAAATCCAGCACGGTCTGAATAGCGGCCATGAAATCTTCCATTTCACTGATCACGCCGGGGATGCTGTTACCGTGGCTGGCCCAGTCAATCTGGCTGCCCTCGATCATCAGGAAAAAGCCCTGCTCGTCCTTTGCCAGCGACGACAGCGCGGTCTGTGTCATTTCGGCCAGTGATGGCACCGTGGGCTCACGGTCCCAGGCCTTGGGCAAACCGACGGGTGCGAACAGGCCAAGCAGGTATTCACCCTGCATACCGAGCATGGCTTTGCGGTCGGTTGCTACCTGGTATCCGGCTTCTTTGAATTCTGCTACGAGGTCCCGGTCGTCGCGCTGGAAATACTGCGTGCCACCACCCAGTATCACGTTGGCCATTGGTTTTCCCTGCCACTGGTTGTCGAAGAACTGGTCGGCAATGGTGTTGTACGAGCGCCGGCTCAAAACGTGCGAAGCGAATGCGGCCGGTGACGCGTGGTTGATTTGCGATGTCGCCACCAGCCCGGTGGATTTGCCCTGCCTGCGCGCTGCCTCCAGCACGGTTTCCATCGGCGCGCCTTCAGTGTCTACACCCAGGCGCCCGGTGATGGTGTCATGGCCGGTCGCGTAGGCGGTGGCCGAGGAGGCAGAATCGGTAAAAGCGTGTGGGTTGCGCTTGCAGTTCAGGTTGAGCGCGTCGCATTCCATCCTGATTGAATCGGTGGAGACAGACCCGACCAGCAGGGCATCAACCGGCAGCGGCTCTACGAGGTCCGTCGACACGTCATCTGCAAACATGCGGTAGGCCTTGATATGCGCCTGGCCCATGCCATCCCCGAGCATGAAGATGACATTGCGTGGTGTATTTGCTGCTGTCTGTGTTAGCGAAATGCAGGCAGTTGGGAAAATAAAAACCAATACGAAAGTGCATGCCCGGATCAAGATGTTCATGAGTTTTTACCTACCGGTTCAAAGTTAGAGTGGTCTATTGATAATATTTCCATATGATAACTTATCGTCGACCAGGATTGATGGTTGAGAACCACGACCTGAATAGGGGGTGTCTATCCGGCCCCGGTCAAAATCATGGCCCACTCCGGAAAGCTGTGCACATCGATCTTGAATATCACGGTGGCCCAGAAGTAGACCACCAGCGTGGTGACGATGACGCCGACCATGTTCAGCAGGAAGCCGGTCTTGACCATGTCCATCACGTGCAGCCTGCCGGTGCCGAAAATAATCGCGTTGGGTGGCGTAGCCACCGGCAGCATGAAGGCCAGAGAAGCGGCCAGGGTGGCCGGGATCATCAGCAACAGTGGGTTGATCTCGATGCTGACTGCCATGCCCGCGACAATGGGCAATATCATCTCGGTGCTGGCGGTGTTGGACGTCAGTTCGGTCAAGAACGACATCATCGTCGCGATGACCGAGGTCAGCACCATCGGATGCGTACCGGCCAGACCCGAAAGTTGTTCACCAAACCAGACCGACAGGCCCGATTCCACGAAACCCTTGGCCAGCGCAAAGCCGCCACCAAATAACAGCACGATATGCCATGGCAACTTGTTGGCAGTTTCCCAGTTCATCAGGCGCTCCCCCTTGCTGGAAGACGAGGGTATGACAAACAGGATGACCGCGACCAGGATGGCCACGGTGCCGTCATTGATATATTTCGGTTGGCTGAACAGGGCTGACCAGCCGGGAATGTGGACCACGCCGATATTGAAGCCGGACCTGAATATCCACAACAGCGCCATCAGGATGAAGAGCACGAAGACGATCTTTTCCTCGGGTTTGGCGGGTCCCAGCAGTTGGTATTCTTTCCGGAACTCCTTGCGGTTGACGCCGTCCCAGGCATGCCTTGGCCGGTAAATGATGAACAAAAGGACCCAGGCGGAGATAAACATCAAGATGGTGATCCAAATGGCGAAAATCAGCCAGTCGGCAAACGAAATCTCCGGCATGGCAGGGAAGATAATGTTGGCGATCCGTGCGAACGACAGGTTGGGCGGTGTGCCGACCAGCGTGGCGATACCGCCGATGGACGCCGAGTAGGCTATACCCAGCAACAGGCCGATCGAATAGGTCCCCAGCTTCGGTTTACCAAGGATTTCCTCGAGCTTGTAGATGATCGACATGGCGATCGGGATCATCATCATCGTGGTGGCAGTGTTGGACATCCACATGGACAAAAAAGCCGAGGCGAACATGAAACCCATCAGTATGCGGCCCGGACTGATGCCGAAAAACATCAACACCTTGATTGCGATACGCCGGTGCAGGTCCCAGCGTTCCATCGCCAGCGCCATCATAAAACCACCAATGAACAGGAAGATCAGGTGGTTGAAATACATGGCCGAGATGGTCTTGCCATCCACCACGCCCAAAAGCGGGAACAGCACGACCGGGAGCAGCGCTGTGACTGCCAGGGGCACGGCCTCGGTGATCCACCAGATCGCCATCAGGATGGCGATGGCCAGCGTGTAGGTAATCTCGGGCTTGCCGGGCTCCAGGTCAGCGAATGCAATCAGCAGGGCGCTGATCAAGGGAGCGACGACTAGCATGGCCAGTCTCAGTTTCGAATTTTCTGTGTTGTTGCGCACGGGTATTTCTTGTTTTCTTGATGACCTCTCAAGCGTTTACTTTACCAGCAAATGTAACACCATGAGTGCAAAACTACTTACGCCACGGTTCGTTCGAACACGGCATCAGACAGATTGCTTTTTAGCCCGGTATCCACGGGTAGAAGCATGAGAAAGCACCCTGTAACGGCCGCCATGTTGTCCTTGGCATC
>JAPHTE010000024.1 GCA_026196445.1 Lysobacterales bacterium | reverse complement strand
TGCGCGAAATGCAGGGCAAACCACGCGAAGGTGATCACAACACCGATCATGGTGAACTCGACAAGGCACACGATAAGTAGATATGCCTGGGCATACCCTGACTGCATTCTGATCCTGTGGGCCTGCTGACACTTTATTCTGCACTACTTCTCCCTTGGATAGGCGGAACATTTTGGTTGGCTTTCGCCGACGCCTCTTTTAATAAGCACACCAAGGCAAACCGGTATCGTCAAGCCGGTTATGGATTTTTCCTGGGGTACGCTGTACTGTTCCTGGCGATCACGGCCGATAATGAACTGGCTGGAGTTGTTTCCTGGTCCCACATTGTGGCATTTTTGTTGCTATTTTCATCGAGTGGAGCCATAGCAGCCTGGCTTGGCCCAGGGCAACCAGGCGTTACTTCATCAAATCCAGATCCCGCGACCTCGCTGCCGGCGAAGGTCTTTTTGACCTTCGCGGTGGTGTTGATGACAGTTCACCTCGTATTTATCGCAATTGAAATTTTCACCCAGCCAGTTTTCCCCTGGGATGCCTGGGCGGCATGGATTTACCGGGCAAAAGCCTGGTTTTTGGCTGGGGGTATTACCGACGTTATAGGCGCAAGGGACTGGGCGACAGCCGCATCGGCGAATGTTTATACCATCGATGCGTGGCTTTACCCCTCGTTTCCGTCGCTGATCCCGTACTGGGCGGCCCTCAGCCTGGGGCGCTGGAGCGAAACACTCGTTAACCTGCCCGTTCTGTTTGCCGGCCTGGCGATGGGCATGGCTCTTTATGGCCAATGCCGTGAACACGGCCTGAGTGTGGCCACCAGCCTGCTGAGCTGCTATCTCCTTTACTCGATTCCACTTCTGGGCACCCACCTCGCCCTGGCCGGTTATGCCGATATTTGGATGGCGGGTTTCACCGGGCTCGGATTTGTAGCCATCATGCGTGGTGTCATCACGCGTGACGCGGTTGGCGGTTCCCGGTTCCAGAAAGCTCTTGGCTTCCTGATGGTTGCATTCGGCATTTGTGTCAAGAATGAGGGCGCCGTGTGGTTCCTGGCGCTGCTGGCCGTGCTTTTGCTCGCCACGTGCCGCCGCAAGACCCTCTTGCTGACGACCGCTGTGGCTGTTATCGGGATCGGGCTGGCCATCACGTTGGGCGTTTCCCAGGTCGATATACCACTCATTGGCAAACTGGGCGTGTCCGACGGACGTCTTGTCATTCCGTTTATAGGCAGTTTCAAACTGGAAGCACATAACATCTGGCGTGCGTATTGGGATAATTTTATAAACATGGGCAGTTGGAACCTGCTGTGGGTGGCGGTGGCAGCCAGCCTGTTGCTTGGGCTTGGATCATTCACCCGCTCACCCGGTTACCGTGCAAGACGCACGGCTTTGAGTTTGCTCATCGTCTTCCTGGCCACGCAGATATTTATTTTTGGATTTACCAACCAGGGTTTATGGGCGGACACCTACACCGCCATCAACCGCCTGCCCTTGCACTTCGTGCCAGCATTACTCTTTGCGGTCATCATCATGCAACAGGGACTGCACCTTTCCGAACCCGCTTGCAGGAGCGGCGTCTTGCCACCGCTTTCCCGACCCCATCGTGGGAGCGGCGTCTCGCCGCGATTATCAGCTCTGTTCGGAGCCGCGTTACTTGCTTTCATCATCGTCGCCACAGGCTCTGTCATTTTTCTCTCAAAAAACCTCCCTGAGCAAACGGGCGAGACGATAATCTACCCTGCCTCTGACTTTAACTTTGCGTTTGGTTCCGGCTATCCCGCCAAGGAACGCATTTACGTGGATGGTTTTGCCAATGGATACGCCCTCCTTACAAGTGGTGCCGTCAGTATCCAGGCAAATGATCTACGGGCCCTTGTTTACACCTGGCTGCCGCCCCGGTTGCCGCAGGAGGCAGCGTTCTTCTGGCGTCGGGCAGGTGATCCCGGGAATGTTATAAGAACAGAGATAACCACCCCGGGCACCCGGATGATCGACCTGGCCAGCGAGCCCGACTGGCAGGGCGAGATCATTGAATTCGGTTTTCTCGTTGCGGGCAATGGCGGTGATACCGTTGAAGTCGGGAATGCCTCGCTACTCCCCGACACCCTGAACACACGCCTGCAGCTGGCATGGCGCGCGTGGACGACATTTGAGACGTGGTCCCAGCAATCCATCAACTTCCTGCATGGCGGTGACCATCGCCAGGTCCTCGCCCTGCCCTTACTGGTAACCGGGTGGCTGCTTCTGACGTTGCTGTTCTTGCGGTTATTCCAACTGGTTGGCGCAAGACTCGGCTTCCAGCAATCAGTACTGGTGGCCGGCACGTTGTTCCTGCTTGCATGGATGCTGCTGGACATACGCTGGACCACTAACAACGTCAAACAGGCCAGGGTTTCACTTGCTGCTCATTGGCAGGCAGATGAACAGCAGCGACTCAGCAACGGCATGGACGGGGAAATCTACCAGTACGTACAGAGGCTGAAGTCCACCGTGCTGGGTGAACAAAAATCAAGGATTTTGATCATCGGCGACGAAAGCGCCATCGATTACTATCTTTTGAGAACCAAGTACCACTTGCTTCCCCACAGCGTTAACGTGACTGATCGTTTCGCCCGGGGACTGGCGCCAGGATCATTGGACTTCGTCATATTTTTTGGCCAGCCCGCCGATATCGTGAGACTGCCCGGCTGGAACCGGTCCTGGCAAAACGCGTTGTCCAGGGTTGACAGCGGGCAATGGGGTACCGTTTTCCGGGTTAAAAAGCAATAATTACGCACTCTTGAAACATTCACGTAAAGGCGAAATGGTTTGAATGACCTGTCTGCAAATAAAATCCTGGTCACCGGTGGTGCTGGTTATATCGGCACCCACACCTGCGTGGAGTTGATCGAAGCCGGGCACGAGGTCATCGTCTTCGATAACCTTTGCAACAGCAAAGCCGAGGCACTGCTTGGTGTGGAGCGGATCACCGGCGTCAGGCCGGAACTGGTCGTTGCTGATTTGCGGGATCTGCCGGCGCTCATTGAGACATTCGAAAAACACGAACCCGATGCAGTGATCCATTTTGCCGGTCTGAAAGCGGTCGGTGAATCGGTTAACCACCCGTTGAGGTATTTTCAGAACAACGTCGCAGGCAGTATCAACCTGTTTGAAGCGATGCGGAAGGCAAACGTAAAGAAGCTGGTTTTCAGTTCTTCGTGTACCGTGTACGGTTCCCCGAAAACCCTGCCCATCGATGAGAACGCGCCGGTTGGCAACACCTCGAACCCATATGGCCACACCAAGTACATGATCGAGCAGATTCTCAGGGAATTGCACCAGTGTAATCCCGATTGGAATATTTCGATCCTGCGTTACTTCAACCCGGTTGGCGCACATGCCAGCGGTGAGATCGGTGAAGACCCGCATGGCGTTCCCGAAAACCTGATGCCCTACGTCTGCCAGGTCGCCGTGGGCAAACACGACCGGGTCCGTGTGTGGGGTAATGACTACGACACGCCCGACGGGACAGGGGTGCGGGATTACCTCCATGTCAGCGACCTGGCAACCGGCCACCTTTCGGCATTGAATAAGCTGGATTCAAACCCCGGGCTGATGTTTCATAACCTTGGTACGGGAAACGGCTACTCGGTGCTGGACGTGATTGAAGCTTTCCGAAGTGCTTCAGGACAGGATATCAACTACGAGATCATGCCGCGAAGACCGGGCGATATCGCGGCGGTATGGGCAGACACGAGCCTGGCTGAGAAAGAACTGGGCTGGAAGGCAGAACGTGGGCTGGAGGAAATGTGCAGGGATGCATGGAGTTGGCAGAAAAATCACTTAAATGGGTTTTGAATGATCCATTTATCTGAATTGGGTGATTTTTATATATATTTGTCTCCCCTAACTTAAGTTAGACATTGAACACTACACGCAAACGATAAGAACAATGGGTGGCATCACATCAAGTCAGAGTCAAAGTGGTTACATGCCTCAGCTTGACGGCTTACGCGCCCTCTCTGTAATCGCCGTAATGTACACACATTTTCTGAAAGAAAAGTACTGGTTGTTTGACGTCTATTGGGGAGGAATTGGAGTCCGCTGCTTCTTTGTGCTAAGTGGTTTCTTGATTACTGGCATCCTTTTACGCGAAAACGCAAGAATCGATCACAGATCTGGAAGCCGACTGACATTGATCAGGCAATTCTATATCCGAAGGTATCTAAGACTCACACCGGTATTTATCGCCACACTCTTACTTGCAGCAATAATCAATATTCCAAATACCAGGGAGACGTTTTGGTGGCACGTGATCTATTTGTCCAATTTCAACTTCGCAATAAGTAATTCGTGGCAAGGGGCTGTGTCTCACTTCTGGACACTTGCTGTAGAAGAGCAGTTCTACCTAATCTGGCCGTTTTTCATATTGCTAATCCCGGTGAAGGCGCTGATACGTGTAATTTGTTTAATTATTCCCCTCGTGCTTGTGTACCGGCTTACAGCACACTCATTGGGTGCTAATGACATCTTAGTCTGGGTGATGCTCCCGGACTCAATGGATGCCTTATGTTCAGGAGCACTGGTGGCGATTCTGGTGAGGTACTGTGGATTGAAATCCACACAGAAGGCAAGCCTGGTGGTTGCTGGTATTTGTTTGACCTTTTGGATATACCTGCAGGTATTTGACCTGTCGGGGTATTTGCATTCATTGAACCTCGGCGCCACGGCAATTGCCGTTTTCTTTGCATGGCTGATCTTGCATGCTTCAGAAGGCCATTCGGGCGTTCTCGGCAGAGTATTGACATTACCCGCCCTTACATTTATTGGAAAAATCAGTTATGGAATATACGTACTTCACAATTTTGTGTTTTATGTTCTGGTCTTTCATATGCCTAACTTCAAATCCCTGAACCCTGTTTTAATGGCAGTACTAGGTGGTTTGGCAACTATGACCATCGCGAGCCTGTCCTGGTTCTTGCTTGAAAAGCCGATAAACAACTTCCGTCACTCCATCAACTACCACCCGCACACAAATTGTCAAAAGCCTCGGAAAACCCTGGTTTGATTGCTCACACCCCATTAGTTCGAATTCAGTATCTGGACGGTCTTCGTGGCATCGCAATTTCTTTCGTAATTCTGTATCACGCATATTCACGCTGGCCTGGTATCGTGCCTTACGGTAGTGAATTTGCACAATTTCCGTTATTTGCACACGGGAACCTGGGTGTGCAATTGTTCTTTATGATTTCCGGGTTTGTCATTTTCATGTCACTCGAAAAATCAAGAAATTTTCATAGCTTTATGATCAAGCGCTGGATCAGGTTGTTTCCAGCGATGCTTGTGATCTCGATGTTTGTCTTCCTGACGGCCCCTTTGTTTTTCGAACGTCCTGCAGGCTTACCGCGCCCAAGAGACTTGCTGCCTGGACTGACTTTTATCGAGCCATATTGGTGGCAAACGATATTGGGCAGACCGCAAGCCGATTTGGAAGGTGCATTCTGGTCCTTGTATGTAGAAATCAAACTGTACGTGGTTGCCGGTATTTTTTATTTCCTGGTTGGCGGTCAACGAATGATCTGGGTATTAGTGTGTTTGTTCCTTGTAGCAGCCGGGACACTCTTTTTCCATCATGATTTTGTTGAACTCAACTGGGTCGCATTGCGCGATACGCTATACATGCTGAGCGGCAAACCCTGTGGCTGGTTTGCAGCCGGTGCGCTGTTTTACAGGTTCTCCAACGAACACAACAAGTGGTTACTATTTGCTGCGATTACTATAGCCCTGGCGGCTGCCTTTTCCGAGGGGCTGGATGACTACGGAGGCAAGCACTATCTCTGGGAGAGGGCCATCACGGCGGCTATTCTCGTGTCCGTTTTTACGGTATCCGTGTTGAACAAGAGGATGCAACAGTTGCTCAGCAACAGGTTTTTGTTGTTAATTGGCTTTATCAGTTACCCGCTTTACCTGGTGCACGAAAACACCATGATATCGCTTATTGTTAAAACCGGAAGTGTCATACCCTGGATGCCATCTATCCTGATTCCAGTAATCCCCATATCATTTGTCACACTTATCGCATGGCTGGTTGCGAGATACGTAGAACCACCCATCCGAAACCGATTCAAGTCCTGGCATACTACCCTGCAAACAGACGGATGGTCTGAAGCGTGGCAAGCGAAAATGCGATTTTTAAAGCATTCTGTCATCAGAACTCGTAGCAATAACCCTTAGCAATGCATATGACTGGAACTCATTCATCTGAACAACCATTGGTGTCGATCATTCTCATCTTTCTGGATGAAGAAAGGTTCCTGGCAGATGCAGTCAACTCGATACTTGAACAGACCTTTACGAATTGGGAACTCATCCTTGTCGATGATGGCTCCACGGACAGGAGCACCGAACTGGCAAAGCACTGGGCCAAGGAATATCCCGAAAAAATTTCGTACACCAATCATCCCGGCCACGCCAACAAAGGAATGAGTGCATCCCGTAACCTGGGGTTCAGGCTGGCAAACGGTTCACTTATCGCGCTCCTTGACGCCGACGACGTGTGGCTCAAAAACAAGCTGGCTGAACAGGTGGAAATCATGGCCAGGTTTCCAGAAGCCACGCTGCTATATGGACTGGCTAAATATTGGCACGACTGGGATGGGAAATCCCAAACCACGAAAAAAAATACAGTTCCTCGCGGATCAAAAACGGATTTTCTCGCTAAACCACCAGAACTTTTACTTTCCGCCTATCCGCTTGGCCAGGAGACCGCACCTTGTCCTTCCTGCACCATATTCAGAAGGGAGTTGATCGATCGCGTCGGCGGATTCGAAGAATCGTTCAGAGGCATGTACGAAGACCAGGCGTTTCTTACAAAGGTTTACTTGAAGGAACCTATTTATGTATCCAGTCGTGTATGGATCAAGTATAGGATTCACCCGGATTCATGTTGCTCACAAGTCAGCGCAGATGGCAAATATCACCATTATCGCGCTTTTTTTCTCCAATGGTTCTGGCGTCACATGTTGGAAAACCGCGTGGTCAATATCCGTGTATGGGCAGCTTTGATCAAGGCACAATTGCCGTATAGGTGGCCAAGGATAAATCGTTTAATCAACAAGATGAAGAGTAAGTGAACATGCCAGATGAGAGCGTAACCCAACAGGCAAAACAGGCGGCTGAGCTACAATTCTGGATCGAAGAAATCACACGTTATCGAAAGTGGTACAGAGGGGAACTTTCACCTTTGTACAGGACACCTGGCCCCCTTGAACACCAGAAAGTTAAATCAACATCCGAGAAGGACTCGAGCATACTCACGTGGCACAGACTTCACCAGGAAGTCAAATATCTTGAAGACCTGGATTTGCCTGCAGATGTTTTTCAGGGCATGAAGGTGCTTGATGTTGGCGCGGGCCCCATCCCAAGCGCAACTTGCTTCAAGGGGTGCAGATTGTACTGTCTTGAACCCCTTATCCCCCAATACTTGGAAGCCGGGTTCCCGCTACATTACTATGACAATGTGAATTTCGTTCACGGGGCTGCAGAAAACATCCCGTTGAAAGATGATTTTATTAACGCTGTTATTTCCGTTAATGCGATTGATCACGTTGATGACATCGAGGCGACATCAAGTGAGATCAGGCGTGTATTGAAGCCAGGAGGGCTGTTTCGCATGCATGTGCACTATCACCAAGCCATGGTATGTGAACCAATTGTATTGAATGACAGAATTTTCAGGGAGCTTTTTGGTTGGTGCGGCGACCTCAGAAAGCTAAAGGTATCAAACAGCAACCATTCCACCCTGCTGGACGATCAAGAAAGTTATGTACTGTGGAGTAATTTCTGAATTTTAAATTATTGTGGTGCTGCCAAAAACAGTATGGACGACTGTCTCTCCATACGCGTGCTAGGTACGTTCCTGGCCACATCTTCTCCTCGCTGAAAGCCGGCCACTAAATTATTATTAGCGTGACAGCATCGCTTCTCCAGCCAGGTTGAGGATAAACAATTGCACGGCGAAATTCCGGATTCGATCCATAATAGTGCTGACGTCTCGGTGGTTATTACCACCTTTGAACAGACATGTTTCCTGTCCGAAGCAATTAGGAGCGTTCTCGCACAAACGATCCGGTGCCGTGAGATTATCGTCATCGATGACGGTTCTTCGGACTCTCCTGAGCGGGTAACGGACACCTTCGAAGAAGTACGCCTGATCCGCCAGCCAAATCGGGGTCTTTCGTCAGCACGGAATGCCGGACTGAAAGCAGCAAAGTCACGTTATGTCGTATTTCTCGACGCGGATGACCGTCTTCTACCGGAGGCTCTTGAAAGTAATTTGAGTTGTTTCGCAGCTCATCCGAACAGTGGCTTGGTTTACGGTGCATACTACGATATCGACGAGGAGGGTCGCCGGATTCGTACACTTAAGCTACGTGAGATCGGTGATGATCCATTCCTTGAATTGCTCCCCGGAAACATGATCGGCATGCACGCAACGGTGATGTACCGGCGTGATTGCCTCCTCGATGTTGATGGTTTTGATACGAGACTCAAGGCGTGTGAGGACTTCGACATTTTCCTCAGGATTGCGCGGCACTTCCGTTTCGCCTGCCATGCCACCTACGTTGCTGAATACCGGCGGCATGGGTCTAATATGTCGAACAACGCTGTACTAATGATCAGCGCAGCGTTATCGGCATTGAGAAAGCACAAGAGCACAGCACGCACGGAACCAAACTTGTGGCTTGAGTACCGGCGCGCCAAATCGAGCTGGAAAGAACACTACGCAAAGAAACAGGCGATACAACTACATCAGGCATTTGTGGAAAGGAAGTCACTGAGCCGCAATCTATGGGAATTCGCGGCAATGCTCAAACTGATGCCAATCAAGCAACTCAGGGCCTTATCTAACGAACTGCGGGGAAGATGACACGTTGATTTTCGCGCAAGCAGTTCCATGTTTTGTTAAACAACGTTATTCTCACCGTCAATCACGACTATCAGTACAAGAGGTTAGTGTCGAGTGTCTGAAACTTTGAAAAATCCTATCAATTTTGGCTCCTTTCGGCGAACTTCCCCCATTAGCAACGACTGGGGATATGATCGTGGAACACCGGTTGCCAGTTTCTATATCTAGTCATTTTTGGAAGGCTATTCGTCCGCCATTCAGGGCAACGTCCTGGAAATCAAGGATCGAAATTACACCACTCAATTTGGGAGAGACAAGGTCAAACAAAGCCATGTTCTCGACATTGACAATAACAATAGGCAAGCAACCATTATTTCG
>JAPHTE010000136.1 GCA_026196445.1 Lysobacterales bacterium | reverse complement strand
GTAAACCGTGCGGTCGGGTAAGCTGCGTTGAAGAAGTGCCCCTGGTTGGGCAGGCGTTCATTGAGTTTTCTGCGTAGCGTCATGACCCCGAGGTGCGGGCCATAGACCTTGTACAGTGAAAACAGGTAAACGTCCGCACCCAGGGCCTCGACATCCGGCAAACCATGACCGGCGTAGGAGACCCCGTCGACAATCGCAATGGCGCCGCTGGCGTGTATCTTGTCGGTCCACTCGCGCACCGGGTGCATACTGCCGACAATGTTGGAACAGTGCGTAAACGCCACCACGCGCGTGCGGTCAGTTAACAGGGCTTCCAGGCTTGTACTTTCCAACTCGGCGCTGTCGGGATCAATACGCCATTCGCGGATGACCATGCCGGCTTCTTCCAGCCTGCGCCAGGCTCCGACGTTGGCTTCGTGGTCCTGGTTGGTAACGATGATCTCGTCTCCGGGTTCAAGGTATTGCCTGAGGGCCTGGGCAAGTACATAGGTATTTTGCGAGGTGGAAGCACCAAAATGCACTTCCTCCGTGGCCACGTTCAGCCAGCTGGCCATGCGTTCACGCGCCTGTTCCATCCTGAGCCCGGCAGTGTGTGACGGCTCAAAACAGTACTGAGGTTGCACCTTGCTGGAGACGTAATAGCGCTGCAGGGTGTCGATCATCTTGCCGCAAGCAAATGAGCCGCCGGCGTTTTCAAAATGCGCAAAACCCTTCAATGATGGCTCATCGAAGGCTGGAAACTGTTTACGTACAAAATCAATGTCTAGTTTTTTCATGGTTTTTCCCGCCTGGCAAACACCGTTCTGCGTAGCGTTCCATGAGCCGGGAACGGGCCTGCCAACGATTGAATATTCGATTTCCTGAATAAATGATGTTTATATATACTGAAAACACTTGATTTCTTCACGGCTACGGTCTTTGAACATGAGTAACATAACAGAAATGGGCGCGTCTGAAATACAGCCAGGTATTAACCCTAACACGATGTCAATCATCGTCACCAAGGGTACACTTGATTGGGCTTATCCACCCTTTATTCTCGGCACCACGGCAGCGGCGATGGGGCTCGAGGTGACGATGTTTTTCACATTCTACGGGCTTCCTCTGTTATTGAAAGACGTGGACAAACTGCAGATCAGTTCACTGGGTAACCCCGCAATGAAAATGCCCATGATGGGCATGCACATGGGAATGCCGAACATCGTCTCGGCGATTCCGGGTATCGACGCGGCCGCATCGAAGATGATGAAGAACCTGATTAAGAAAAAAGGTGTTGCCTCGATTCCCGAGCTGCGCGAACTCGCCGTTGAAGCCGATGTGCGGCTGATCGCATGCCAGATGACGCTTGATTTGTTCGAATATTCAACCGATGACATGATCGAGGGTATTGAAATTGGTGGTGCCGCAACCTACATCGAGGTTGCTACCCAAAGCCACATCAACCTGTTTATCTGACAACCGACAAGGAACTACTTATGGCAGATCAAGTACTTGATGCAAAGGGGCTCAATTGCCCGCTACCTATTCTAAAGGCAAAAAAAGCACTGAATTCCATGGATGCGGGCACCACCCTGGAGGTTGTATCGACAGATCCGGGTTCCGTGGCTGATTTTGCCGCATTCTGCCGCACCACCGGCAATGAGCTGCTTGAGCAAACAGAGGGTGATGGTATCTGGACCTACCTGATTCGCAAGGCCTGAGTAAAATTCCGGGCAGGCCGTGCACCGGTCTGCGTATATTCCCAGGAGCTGAACCGCCGGGTTCGGCTCTTTTTATTTTCCGATACAGAAACTGGAAAATATGTCCCCGAGCAGGTCGTCCGGCAGGTACTGGCCAGTGATTTCACCGAGTGCTTTTTGTGCCAGCCTGAGTTCTTCCGCCAACGTTTCGGCAGCATTGAAATCTGCCAGTTGTTGACGTCCTGTATTGATATGCTCACGGGTGCGCCGCAAGGCATCGAGGTGTCGCGTGCGGGCCGAGAAAACTCCGTCATGGGTAGCAGCCACGCCTGCAACTTGTTTCACCAGTCGTACGAGTTCCGGTATTCCCTGCCCTGTTTTTGCAGATAACCATACTTTCATGGCTGCTTCATCAGTACCGGTTTTTATTCCACAGAGGTCGATCTTGTTATGTACCTCGATACAGGGAATGGCGGGTGGAATTTCCTTCTTCAATGCCACCTGTTCATCACAATCCGCGCTCGAATCCAGTACCAGTAATACCATGTCGGCTTTGGTCAGGGCCGCGCGCGCCCTGCGCACACCTTCGGCTTCGACCAGGTCATCGGAATCCCGGATTCCGGCGGTATCAAAAACATGCACCGGCAAACCATCGAGTGATATATGCTCGCGCAACACATCACGAGTGGTGCCGGGTATGTCGGTTACAATCGCACTGTCGCGTCCTGACAATGCATTCAACAAGCTCGACTTCCCGGCGTTTGGCTGACCGGCAATGGCGATATTGATGCCGTCACGCAGTAGTTGACCCTGGTGGGCCTCATTCAGCAGGCGTGTTAAATGGATGCCGGCCCTATCCAGGCGTTCCAGCACATCGCTGCCAGCCAGGAAATCGATTTCCTCGTCAGGAAAATCCAGTGCCGCCTCGATGAACACGCGGAGCCCGATGAGTTCCTCGCGCAGGTCGTTGACCTGTTCTGAAAACACGCCTTCCAGAGATCGTTGCGCTGCCCTGGCGGACGCACCGGTGGCGGATTCGATCAAGTCAGCCACGGCCTCGGCCTGCACCAGGTCCATCTTGTTGTTCAAAAACGCCCGTTCTGAGAACTCACCGGGCCGGGCCGCCCTTGCGCCCAGGGACAGTACCCTTCTCAACAACATGTGCAGGATTTGCGGGCCGCCGTGGGCCTGTAGTTCAATGACATCTTCACCGGTAAATGAGGCCGGACCCTGGAACAGTATCGCCAGTCCCGAATCCAGCGTTGTCCCATCATCGTTCTTGAAGTGGGCAAAGTGCGCATAACGTGGTTGAAGCTCAATATCCAGTAATTGTCGTGCAATGGAGGTGCTGGATGGGCCCGAAATTCGAATGACACCGACACCACCGACACCTGGTGGTGTGGCGATTGCGCAAATGGTGTCGGTGGAAGCCTGGTGTCGGTCGCTGCTGGACATGGCCTTAGCTTATTTGATACGACCATTCGCGTAAATCCCAATTCATATATGGCCAGTTGGTTTACCGGTATGTGCTCCTGGCTCCGCAGCCCTCGGCAACTGCTCCTGCGTTGCTCTACCTCCTACATCCTTGTAGTCGTACGGGCTACCCTCTCCTTCGAGTCGT
>JAPHTE010000373.1 GCA_026196445.1 Lysobacterales bacterium | reverse complement strand
TCGACGACCTCGCAGATGGATTGATCCGGCTGATGAATTCTGACCCGGACCTGACCGGCCCGGTCAACCTGGGCAACCCGAATGAATTCTCCATCAAGGAACTGGCCGAGATGATCATCGAAATGGTTGGTAACGGCTCAAAAATAGTCTACAAACCATTACCCGAAGACGACCCCACCCAGCGCCAACCCGATATCACCCAGGCCAGGGCGGAGTTGAACTGGCATCCGTCCATTGCGCTCGCCGATGGCCTGAAGCCCACCATCGATTATTTCCGGCAACTAATTAGCTAAGGAGATCAACCGGTAGGAGCAACCAGACGAGCAGCGCTTGTCTGGTCGCGATTTCTTGGTCGGATGTTACACCCTCAGTGTGGGTTTGGTTGTTTATGCAGGAGGCAGCAGCCTGGCTGCTGGCGAAGATAACCCGCCTGCCAGGCCGGTTCACTTTAGCCGGCTGTTAACGATGCTTGTTTGAGCGATCTGCTGATGATTTTTGTTGCGCAACATACAGGTCAAGCAGTTTACGTATCATGCGTTGATACTTGACGTGATGGCGTCTGGCTTCTGCCTTGAAGTAATCGACTGATTCCTTACTTAAAGCAATCGTGATCTTGACATTGTCGTCCTTCAATACGAGTTTGCCAGGGCTGGGTAAAAAGTCAGGCACGAGTGCCATTTCGCCCAAGGGCTCATCACTGTAATGAATTTTCTTTTTCATAAATCTTCTTGCCTCTTCGCCAATAACCAGCCCCGATGATTCTTATTGTTTCATCCCTGAAAGTGAATCTCACGGTAAGGATGCCATTGCCGTCCTTGTCGCGCCCGAAGCAGTAGAACCTTTCCTCGTCTTTGCTGTGGGCGATGTCTTTGGTGATGATTCTGTTTTCGTCCAGAAACGCATACTGGGCCTCATAAAATGAAACCCCATGTTTCTTTTGATTCATGAAGTCCTTGGTTTCATTCCACTCAAAGTGAGGCTCCTTCATGAATGATATTACCAAGAGTATGGCAAATTAGCCATATTACGGTCAAAGCAAGCAGTGTCGGTCATACCTTATTGGTATCAGGTGGGCATATTGTCGGATAGTGACATTCGACTAGCTTAGCTGTACGAAAACTGCGCTAAACGACTTTTGCTCTTCAAATGCCCTTGAGGGTGCTGAGGACTGATGCCGCAGCTGAGTTGCTGGCGATAATCTATCGTCATTCCGGAAATGCGCACGACTGCAGGGATACAGGTAATCTTCGCCAGACTCATCAATGACGCGAATATGGTTCGATTTGTATGCATCCGGGTCGGGAAGAGCCTGGTAAATCTTGCGTCTCTCCAGTGATACAGGATATTCAGAATTATCAATACAAATTACAAATTTTGCGTCTTTCATGACTAAACACCAAAAACGATTCTGCTAAACATAAGTAATCCCGCTGTCAGGAATCTACTTTAACACCAGCCTTTTCCGCCAACTCCTGGAAAACATGCTGATGTTTAAGGCAGACACGTATTAGTTTGTCCATAGCAACACTTTGCGACACCTCTCCTCTTTCATACTTGGAAAATGCATTTCTACCGCCACCGAAAACCTTGGACGCCTGCTCTTGCGAAAGAGACAAACTAGTCCTGGCCTTGGCAATTTCCTGAGAAGACATCAACCCGTCAAATTTCTTCCGTGCATCCCGGACAGCAGCCTCACCACGCAAAATCTGGGATCTTGGTACAAATTCGCGACCACAGTTTTTACAGGTTGAATACTCAAGTGGCACTTGCAACTCGTGCCCTTTGTACACGACCCTTTCGACAGCTACGACGGTCTCAATATTTTCAGATTTACATGCTATGCATTCAGTCATCTCAGTCTCTTCAGCTCAATACCTGGCCAAATGAAAAGAACCCAGGTCAATAGTCAGGCAGTGTTCAACGAAACAGAATTTGACATATAGGTGGTCCTTAACCAGATTTTCAGTACACGGTTTGGCGAACTCACATATGTACTCGTCATCTGGCAAGCGGTTTTCATAACGAATCGTCTTTCGATAGTCAGCCGGAGATAAGTTCTGAAGGCAAAGTGCAACATCCTTGAGCTCATAATCCAGATTAAGTATATCCAACCGGGTTTTTCTGCCTCTGAATTCAATCCTTAAGTTCTTGGCTGCCGCGTTCACGTCAGCTAGATCATACTCAGCTATATTAGTAAAACTAACCATAATGGTTAGTTATTAAATTGAATATTAGCATACTTGTGAAGTTATTCATGGTTAATTTGGCTCTTGCAGGACTAGGCTAGAGCTTTGAGGAACTATTTGAGATCATTCATCAACCTCAATTTATGTAAGAAAACCTCACTCGCTACCTCGCTCTTGCGCTATTACCGCCCTTGAGGGTGCTGAGGACTTAGGCAGCCAGCCCTGAGATACGCACCCGGTCAAGGTCAGTCCGCTTGCTGGCATGTTCGAAGGTTATCGCGCAAATGTTGCCGGCAGCGTCCAGATCGAGCAGGGTGTTTTCATCGAGATCCCGGGTTTCCACGATATGACGCGCATCAAACTCAATGTACAAAGTGTCGGTATCTTCAAAATATTCGAGCTTCATGGTTTGAACCTGCGATCGAAAAAAGCATTGTGAACGGTGCGGATCCATTCGATCTTAATTATGGCACGATCCGGCCTCTGCCGACATCTGAGAAAGTAGTGATTGAATTTCACATCCCCAGTTTGATGACTAACCTGGGCACATGAATCAGCAAAAACCACCAGGTCTTGTAGGCAAAACCTAATAATCTGTGTAAAAGAATATGGGCGTTCTTCGCTCGTGCTCTTCAATGGCCTTGGAAGATGCCGAGGAAGAG
>JAPHTE010000342.1 GCA_026196445.1 Lysobacterales bacterium | reverse complement strand
GTTGTCGCTGTGTTTTTCGCGGCCCGTGCCGAGCACATCGATGTTGGCGCCGCCGTCACGGGTGACACGCATGAAAACGTCCATCTGGAACACCAGGTCTGGCGTCTGGGGTGACGCCGCCAGTTCCTGGTAGTAGTGGGGGCCAGTGCCACCCGAAATGTAGGGATTTCGCTTTTGCCAGCTTTCGCCCTGGTCGCTGGAACGATAGAAACCCTTGTTGTCTTCGTCCGCTTCGATGGTCGCATACACCAGGCGGGGGTCGGCAGCCGTGACCGCCAGGCCGATCTTGCCGACATCCCCGGTGGGCAGGCCGGTTTCCATTTTTTTCCAACTGGCACCGGCATCGGTCGACTTGTAGATGCCCCCGTTGGGACCGCCGGCCATGAAACCCCACACGTGACGCCGCCGTTCATAGGCGGCCGCGTATATGACGTCCGGGTTGGCCGGGCTGAATTCGATATCGGTGATGCCGGTATTCTCGTCGATCTCGAGCACAGCGCGCCATGTTGTGCCGCCGTCCGTCGACTTGAACAGCCCACGGTCGCCACCAGCCGACCACAGGGGTCCCTCGGCAGCGACGTAGACCACGTTGCTGTCACGCGGATCGATCAGGATTCCGCCGATGTGCTCCGACTTCTCCAGCCCCATGCGGGCCCAGGTTTTGCCGGCATCATTGCTCTTGTACACCCCGTCACCCCAGCCGACATGCCGGCCGCTGACATTTTCACCGGTACCCACCCAGACCACGTCCGGCCGGTTCGGGTCGATGACCACGACGCCGATGGAGTAGGACGGCTGGTCATCAAAAACCGGGGTCCAAGTGATACCGGCGTTGGCAGTTTTCCACACACCACCGGAGGCAGCTGCAACGTACCAGGTGCTGGGGTTTTCGGGGTGAATCGCGATATCCGCGATACGCCCGCCCATCAGGGCCGGTCCGATGCTGCGCATTTGCAGTCCTTTCGCGGCCTCGCCAATGGTTTTCTGACCGGCAGCATTGACGGTCTGCATGCACAGGGCTGCAAGAAGGACGCCAAGCAGGCCTGCAAACGCCAACCGTTTGCCTGTTGTGGATGTAGCAGCGTGGGATCTGTTCATGTTGGTCATTTTGAGTACCTTGTCATTAACCAATTGGTGCAGGTGGGAGTATAGGGAGCAATCAAAGCCTTTACCACGGGATTGGGCGCTGGTGATCTGGTTTCACGCAAACGGTAACGGCCTTTTGAAATCCAGTGCTCAATTCAAAGCCTGGTACATTCGTGCGACGAATCCCGGATCATCTGCGTCTGTATTGGCAAAAATCAATTGACCTCAAAATCAGGGAGCGTACAGGTGGGACGAATCAAATACCTAATCGTTGTTTCATGGGTTATTGCAATTGCATTCCTGGCGGGGCTTTCCGCCTTGAGCGGTAACGTTGTCCGGGCAGGGCAAAGAATTTCCAAAACATCACAATTGGGACCACCGCCCGGATCGTATACAACCGATGTTGATCAGGATAAATTCATCCTGCCCTTTACCTTCTACGGCATGAACCTGATGGTCGACGCGAGGATGAATGGCGCTGATATCAAAATGTTGATCGACAACGGTGTGATGTGGGACGAATTACTGTTCTACGGCAGTGACCTGGTCGATGGGCTGGGCATGGATTATGAAGGAGGTGTGCTGGTCACGGGTGCTGGTGACGACAGGGACAAGGGGATTGAATCCTACACGGCCACCGGTGTATCGATATCATTCGGCCCAGTCACGTTTCACGACCAAGCGGCAGTCATAACCTCAAAAGCATCCGGTTGGGCCGATTTCTTCCCCGGGATCGCGGGCCAGGTATGCGGAGCACTTTTCAAGCATTTTGTCGTTGAGTTTGACTTCGACGAGCAGAACCTGATTTTGCACAGGCGGGAAACTTTCCAGTACCAGGGTAAAGGTTCACCGGTAGCTATGACCAGGGATGAGAACGGGGCGTATGCCATACCCGTCAAGGTCAAGACAAGAGACAAGCCGGCGGTGGATTACAGCCTGTTTATTGACCTGGGGGGCATTAACCCCATGGCATTGGTGATCAGCGAGAAATACGGCATCGAAAAACCAGGCGGCGACAAGGTATACCTGGCTCACGGTGCATCGGGTGAAATCACCGGTTACCGGGATGTCCTGGAGTCCGTCACTATCGGCGGCTACGAGTTAAATGATGTCCCGGTGGTGCTCACGGAAGCAGATGACGAAGGTGACCACACCAACAAAACGTTGGGCCTGCCTTTGTTGATGCACTTTAACCTGGTGTTCGATTATTTTAATGAAACGCTCTACCTGGAGCCCAACGAGCACTTTGCTGGTTCATTTGAAACGCCAACAGACTAATTGGTCCTGAATCTCATATAGCCGGGGCCATTGATTTGATTCCCAACAGTTCCACTGTGAATATCAGGCTTGCGAATAGTCAAAACCGGCCTGGTCATCGGCAGCCAATGCCGGCATGGCAAACATGGGCGCCAGTAGCAATGCCTGAATCAATGATTTCATCATGGATAGTTGTTCCGACGGCTGTAAACCCATTTTGCTCCAGCTGACCAGTGATACAAATGCACTATATAAATGATGCATTTGCATTATCAATACCCAGGCAGAACCCGGACATTTCCCAATATCAGTGGTATTTACACATAATCAATATGTATCAGATTTATAGAGCATTTTACGGATGTTAAAGATACCGCCGGTCTTCTAAGCTCCTGTCTGTGTGTCTTTGTGGAGCGCGGTTTTCGCGCACGCGAAGAAAAAAATGAATAGTGAAACTCACTTCATTTCTGCTCTGACTCCAACCAGGAGTTTGGGACGGTCATAAACTTGCAATGAGGAAC
>JAPHTE010000505.1 GCA_026196445.1 Lysobacterales bacterium | reverse complement strand
CAGCGCCTTTGCCTACACATTGGCCAATTTGTCCGCGTTTATCGACATCGGCCGCTGGTGGAATTTCTACCAGATCATGCTGCCCTGGAACATCAACCTGAACTCGGTCATGTTCGAGATCGCCATCTGTATGGGGCTTTACATGCTGGTGCTCTGGATCGAACTGGTGCCGCCGGCGCTGGAGTGTGGTGGCAAGCATGAGTTACTCAAGAAGTTCAACAAGTGGCTGTTTGTCATCATTTCCCTGGGTATCGTCCTGCCGACCATGCACCAGTCCGGTCTGGGCGCCGTCATCGTCGCCGCCGGCAACAAGATTTCCCCGCTGTGGCAGACGCCATGGATCAGCTTCTTGTTCCTGGCCTCGGCGATCATCATGGGATTCTCCGTGGTGATATTTGAGGGTGCCATGACCGTGATGGGGTTTGGCCGCAGGCTGGAGTTACACCTCTACCGGCGTTTCGCCACGGTCATGCGTTGGGCGCTGGCTATTTACCTGGTGGTGCGTTTTGCTGACCTTGCATATCGCGACGCACTCATCGCGATCAGCGAGACGCCGTTGAGGATGAACATGTTCATTTTGGAGAACGCCTTGTTCGCACTGCCCCTGATCATCCTGGTCCACCCGCGATGGCGGGGCAATGCGAGGTTGCTTGGCCTGTCCGCCACCTGCCTGTTGCTGGGAGGCGCCGTTCTCCGCTTCAACGCATTGATTATCGGCTTTAATCCATCGGCGGGATACGTCTATTTCCCGTCGCTGATCGAGGTACTGGTATCCGTCGGTTTGCTGTCCGTAGAGGTCGTCGGGTTCATATTCATCGTCAAGCGGTTTCCAATATTGCCGCCACGTAAAAAGACCGTGGGGCCGGACAAATTACCGTCCTGCGCAAGCGCAACAACCAATTAGCAAAATACATCTAAAAACGGGAGGTTTCCGTGGCAACAAGAATTACAGTAGATCCGGTCACACGCATCGAAGGCCATTTGCGTATCGATTGCGAGGTGAATGACGGTAAAGTCACCAATGCATGGTCCTCCGGGCAGATGTGGCGGGGAATTGAACTGATCCTGCAGGGCCGGGACCCACGCGATGCCTGGGTGTTTACCCAACGGATTTGCGGCGTGTGCACCACGGTCCACGCGATCACCTCGGTGCGGGCAGTTGAAAACGCCCTACAGCTCGAAGTTCCGCTCAATGCGCAGTACATCCGCAACATGATCATCGCTGCGCATTGCCTGCACGATCATATCGTGCATTTCTACCACCTCTCGGCGCTGGACTGGGTCGACGTGGTGTCAGCGTTGCAGGCCGATCCTGCCAAGACTGCACAACTGGCAGGTACCCTGTCAGACTGGCCCAACAATACCGTGCAGGAAATGAAGGCAGTCAAGGAACGGTTGCAAAAACTGGTCGAATCGGGCCAGCTGGGAATCTTTACCAATGGCTACTGGGGTCATCCGGCGATGAAATTGCCACCGGAGGTTAACCTGCTGGCCGCGGCCCATTACCTGCAGGCCCTGGAATACCAGCGTATTGCCAACCAGATCGTCTCGATCCTGGGCAGCAAGACACCACATATCCAGAACCTCGCAGTGGGCGGCGTGGCCAACCCCATCAACCTTGATTCACAGTCGACGCTGACGCTTGAACGCTTGTATTACATCAAGACCCTGATGGATAAACTCGGCGATTTCATTCGTAATGTTTACCTGGTCGATGTGGCGGCCGTGGGTGCCTTCTACGCGGATTGGACCCAGTACGGCGCAGGCGTCAAGAACTACCTGTGCGTGCCCGAGATGCCCATGGACACGGCGGGAACAGAGTTTGAGCTGCCGGGCGGCTATATCGCGGACGGCGACCTGGCGAGTTTCAAACCGATCTCAAGCTTCCAGGATTCCTATTTTGAGGACGGGGTCACCGAGAGCAGCAAGCACGCCTGGTACGAGGATGCGGGTGGAGCCTTGCACCCCTATGACGGCGAGACCGTGCCGCAATACACCGATTTTCAGGATGACGGCAAGTACTCCTGGGTCAAGGCGCCGACTTTTTATGACAAGCGCGCGCAGGTGGGGCCGCTGGCCAACGTATTGTGCATGGTTGCTGCGGGTCATGAACCCAGCAAGCGCTACCTTGACACGGTCATGGGTACGGCCAGCAGCCTGGCTGGCAGCCAGATTCCGCTGACCGCCCTGCATTCCACCATCGGCCGTCACGCTGCACGAGGCGTGAGATGTGCGGTGATCTACGAAAGCCTGCAAAACCAATGGCAAGCGCTGATGGACAATATCGGCTCCGGTGACTACCGGACCTTCAACCGGCCCACTTTCCCTCAGGGCGAGCAGCGCGGCTTCGGGTACCACGAAGCGCCGCGCGGGGTGCTGTCGCACTGGGTGGTCATCAGGGATGGGAAAATAGCGAATTACCAGGCCGTGGTGCCCTCGACATGGAACTCGGGGCCACGTGATGAGAGCGATGAACTCGGCCCGTACGAGGCGTCTTTATTGGGTAATCCGATTGCCGATCCCGAGAAACCACTGGAAGTATTACGCACGGTCCATTCCTTTGATCCATGCATGGCATGCGCAATCCACGTGGTGGACAACCGCAAACAGGAAATTGTCAAGGTCAAGGCGCTTTGACACCTGCGGCAGCTGACTTGCTGGGGCCTGTGGGCCCTGGAGACGATTACGCGGTGGGGACGACCGCCCAGAGCCCGGTGCTTGTACTGGGCCTGGGCAATATCCTGCTTGAAGATGAGGGTCTCGGTATCCATGCACTGAAGCTGCTGAGGCAGCGCTATGCATTTCCGACCGAAATCGAGTTACTGGATGGTGGTACATCCGGTATGGCACTGATCGACAAGATCAGCGGACGTGAACAGTTATTGGTGCTCGACGCCGTGCAGACGGGTGACCCACCGGGCACGCTGGTCAAATTGAGCGATCAGGACGTACCCGTTTACTTTGGTTTGAAGGTCACGTTTCACCAGCTTGGCCTGGCGGATGTGCTCGCCAGCCTTGAACTCAGCGGAGAGCGTCCCGGGCGTGTGACAGTGATCGGCCTGGTGCCGCAGTCTCTGGAGTTGTCACTTGATCTGTCGGATCGAATCGGCTCGAAGATGGACGAACTCGCCGAGGCAGTAGTCCGGGAACTGGCGGAGCTGGGCTACCCGGTCAAAGTGAAGGTCTGACGTCAATACGCTGCTAACTGAATATCAGTAATCCCTGGTTGATGCCAAGTTCGTAGATCAACAAACAACCCAACCCAACGGTAACCACTCCGACCACGGCCTTGAGCCCGTTATGCGCCCAGGTCAGGCTGTGCGAGGTATACCTCAGCGGCAGGCTAATCACGGTCGCGAGCGCCGCCATGCCAAGTATGGAACCGATCCCGAACATGGCGATGTAGAGCAGGCCCTGGGTAATCGAAGTCACGCTGTTAAGGGCAAGGATGATCAGCGCGGCGGATCCCGCCATGCCGTGCATGATGCCGACGAACAACGCACGCAGTGGAAATCCTCCGGTGTGCTCGTGTCGGTGGGGGTCGTTTTCGTGAGCCAAACCGGGCTGGTGGGAGTGGGCGTGGAAGTGCCGGGTCGCACCGTGCCGGTGGCTATGAAAATGGATGCGCTCCCTGATCAACCGACGCAAAACGTCCAGGCCCAGCAGTACAAGCATGAAGCCGACAGCCAGTTCCAGTGCCTGTGCAAAATGCTCCGGGATAACGGTGTCCATGACGACGACCAAGCCGCCGAACAGAAACAGCGTTAGCGCGTGCCCAAAACCCCAGGTGACACCCTGTTTAACAGTATCCCTGAGCGATCGATTACGGGTCGCCAGGGAAGCTACAGCAGCAATGTGGTCCGCTTCCATCGCGTGCTGTATACCAATTAGAAAGCCGAGAAAGATGATGCTGGTCAAGGTAACTCCCCGTCGGGTATGGGAAAACCAACTCCTCCGCCCTGGTTTGTGAAAGGGTGAGGGTATCCATGCCATGAACCTGTTCCCATCATACCACCCGGATGACCCCGCTTCACGGGACGGGGTCGTGTCCACCCTCACAGAACGGCTGGCAACGCAGGATGCGCTTGATGCCCAACCAGCTGCCCTTGGCCGCGCCGTATTTTCGAATCGCCTCGGACGTGTACTGGGAACAGCTCGGCGTGAAGCGGCAGTGCTGCCCTAATAAAGGGCTCAGGGTGAGTTGGTAGAGACGGATCAGGCCGAGGATAAACTTGTCCATGTTGTCCATCTTTACGGTTAAGAAGGGGCTTGTAAATAAAAAAAACTTGCCGTTGCCTGCCAGTTGAGATATAACACTGCACCTTGATTTAGCCTTGAAACGGCTAAAAACCGCATAAATATATAATAATCAATTGATTACAGTATATTTTATCAGATTTTCAAGGAGCTTTTGACGATATATGAACAACACTGATATCAAATTGCCCAAAGGATACAAGCCTTCTGTCGATGAAGAATACATGAATCCGATGCAACTTGAATATTTCCGGCAAAAGTTAATCACGTGGAGGGACGAACTGATCAACGAGTCCCGTGAAACCATCAGCAACCTGCAGGCCGAGGTCAGGGATGTGGGTGACGAAGCCGAGCGCGCCACCAGGGAAACCGAGAACAGCCTTGAGCTGCGGACCCGTGACCGCTACCGGAAATTGATCAACAAGATCAACAAGACCCTGGTCCGCCTGGACGAGGGTGAATACGGCTACTGCGAAGAAACCGGTGAAGAGATCGGTCTGCAGCGGCTGGAAGCCCGCCCGATTGCAACCCTGTGCCTGGATGCCCAGGAACGCTGGGAACTCCGTCAAAAACAAATGGGGGATTAAGCTCCTCCGACACTGGACTGTTTCAACCTGGTATCTTGAGCCGGGATGGGTATTCCTTCCCGGGACACGCCGTGGATACATACCTCGACAACTGCTCCAGGCGTTGTTCTACCTCTCGCATCCCTGCAGTCGTGTAGGCTCGATCACGCGTACAGACGCGGACACAGGTATATCCACCTGAGACACGCCGTATATACATCCCTGTAGGCTCTTCCACAACATCCCTGTTGTGTAAGGTCTCAGGTTCGAATACCTGTATCCTCGTTATCAACTTACCTTTTCATTTTTACACTGAAGCATCAGACTGGACGCGGTTTTAGCCAGGCGAGTGCCCTGCTTTTTCTCAGAACCCTACAAAACAGGGAGGTTTTGTAGGAGTGCCCAGGGATGGGTTCACGACGTGTTCTGAAAAAAGATAGGGCGCTTGCCTGGCAAACAATGCTCAACAGACCTCAAGCAAGATAACTTTGAGCGGTTGAATGGAT
>JAPHTE010000075.1 GCA_026196445.1 Lysobacterales bacterium | reverse complement strand
TTGGTAGAAAGCTCTAAATGTCTTAGCCTAACGTCTGAATTAACCGACACCAGCATCGCTGGCGTCCGGGTTTGATGATTTGTTAAGCTACGTGGGCACTTTCCATGCTCCAACCAGGAAATACGAGAACCGCCGGGTGACATTCGAGAACACGCGCCAAGGTCTTCGCTCGTTCTACCCCCAAATTTATCCGGTCATTTTCAATGGCTGAAATTGTAGACTGTGGAATACCCGAAGCCTTCGACAGGTCGTTTTGACTCATGCCTTGCAACTCACGAATAATCTTGACAGATTCACCAACGGTTACATCAATTCTCTTTTTTGCTGGCCTGAAATCACTCATTTCATTTCTTCCGATAATCATGGGGTGTTACGTCAATCACTTTTACGAGAATTTCTGAAGCCTCAATTTTATAGATAACGCGATACTTAAGACCTAATCTCGAAGATCTGAATCCCTTCCATTGTCCGCGAAGTGCTTCATCTCGAAACCCTCGAATGACCCCGAGACTCTCAGGGCCGCTGATGGAAATAATGTCTTTCCATTTTTCATAACGTTTCAAAACATCAATTGGCAAAGACTTAAATCGTCGATCGAGGCGCTTGTGTTCAAGAATTTGCCACATACTAAATAAAGTATATATACCATTTATGGTATTGGCAAGATGTGAGGTAGCTGCTTAACGTCTGAATTAACCGGCACCAGCATCGCTGGTGTCCGTGTTTGATGATTTGTTATGCAGCTGCGAATTCAATGTGCTGCACTTGATCAAGCTCTGCATGTTGTTTGGCTTGCCAAAGATCGTAGTGATCCTGCATAGCGAGCCAACTTTCCGCGGACCTGCCCACTGCCTTTGATAACCGCAGTGCCATATCGGGACTGATCCCACTCTTGCCGGTAATGACCCTGTTTAGAGTAGAAGGTGACACAGCTAGGCTATCGGCTAAAGCACGGGCACTCATGCCGAAGGGCTCCAAATAAACTGAGCGAATAAACTCGCCCGGATGTGGTGGATTGTGCATAACCATTAGTGATAATCCTCGTAATCTAAAACAAAAGCATTTCCTTCTCGGAACTCAAACGTGATTCGCCAATTGCCACTGACTGAAATTGACCATCGTTCCTTCAGCTTGCCTTTCAGTGGGTGCAGTTTGAAACCTGGGATATCCATATCATCGATTACCTGGGCTGTATCAAGTGCCGTCAACTGCATTCTCAGGCGACTAACATGTGTGGTTTGGACACCAGATGCTTTACCCGTCTCGTAGAGACGCTTCAGTCCTTTGTGTCGAAATGACTTAATCACAGAGTTAGTATAGCGCGTTGCGCATCACGCAACAACTGCCTGCATGACGTTCGAATTAACCGGCACAAGCTTTGCTGGTGCCCGCGTTAAATGTGTTGTTAGGCATCAGCAACTCGCCACTCCATGGCCAGTTTGCGCTGATTGACCGCACAATCTCGAAGATACAGGTTTATGAGCGTTTGATAAGGTACACCCGTTTCGTCAGCCATTGCTTTAAAATACGAGACCGTATCCTGGTCCAGGCGCATGGTAACCGGCTGCTTTAACCGCTTTACGTATGGGTTCCGTTTGCCCTTCATTTTGGAAAAATCGTATTTGTCTCTCATTTTCGCACCTTCAAATATTCCTTCTCTTCCTCACTATGGGCTTTCCTCGCTGAAATGAGCCTGATGACCGACTCACTTTCCCGATAGCAATGTGACACGATAAGCGTTCGAAGCTGAACGCTCATCCCTAACAATAGAAACCGGTCTTCGTCCGTTGAGTGATCAGGGTCGTCATAGAGAATTGCCCATTCATCGTAGAACGTGGACTGGGCCTCTTCGAAACTGACACCATGATTCTTTAGGTTGGCCTTCGCCTTCTTGGGGTCCCAATCGAATCGGAGAGCATTCATATTTACATTGTACGTACAATGTCAAGCAGTGGCAAGGTGCCAACTGCATGCCTAACGTCTTAGTTAAGGGGCGCGCTTTCGCGCGTCTGTTTTTAACGACTTGTTAGGTGACGTCACTCCTCCACCGGGCAAAAGTAATCGTGAAAATTCATTTGTGAGTTATAGCTCTTGTAACAAGGCCCTTCGAAGACCAGGGTCAGGTCTGGCCATCTTTTTTCCGGGAATGAAACCAAGAGCGTGTGCGGCTCAAGCTGAGTTACAGAAACCTTTTGCCATGGAATCTCATAACCAAAATTTCCGCCACGCATTTCATCGCACCTCCATTCGTGGCTTAATGAACTGAACACCTCGGTCCAAGCTCGTTTTTCTTCTGGGCTTGTGATCGTATGATGCTCTAAAAAATCTGCCATTGTTTTGGCTGTATCAATATTGAATACACCCGAAATCAGGCAGTCATCATCTGCCAGCACAATTGGGCTGAAGAGCAAAATGGCGATGATACCGATGGTTTTCATATCACATAACGTCTTAATTAACCGGCACCGGCATCACCTGTGTCCGCGTTTAATGACTTGTTATCTGTTTCTGTGCGTTGCTCTATTTCAACTTTCAGACTTTTCCATATTTGGCCATGGGAGTAGTAATAGAGCATCCCAAAGAGTTGTTTCAACTCACCAAACTGCCTTCCCCCAACTACGACTTTATACTTGGTTACTTTTGTGTTTTCACAAAAAAAGACAAACAGGTCGTCTTGAATTTTTACCTGATCAATAGCTGACTTGCACAGAGTTTGTATTTCATATCCTTCGTAGTGCGAAGTCTGTTTGACAGTAACTTCGCCACTTTCAGTTACCTCCATGGAAACCACCCACTCGTCATCCGAAACTCTTTCTGAGGCACTCCAACTTCCGGTAAGGTCAGAAAGCTCATTGAGACTACGACCCTCAGCCGATAAGCCGCTGGGCGAGATAAAAAGAAATGCGATGAGGAGTAGAAGTTTCATTTTAAAGATAACGTCTGAATTGAGCGGTGTTTCTCGGCATCCGCTTCAATGTCTTGTTATCTTGCATCCCAGACTCCTGCGATGTCCGTAATCATTACGAGTTGGACAACAATAACAATGACAAACAAGATTAGATAACTTTGATCACTCATGCGTGACTTTTCTCTGTCGAATGGCCATGTGTGAGTTTTAAATACGCACACTGTTGCCGCTACAAACCCGGCCCATCCAAACAGGCTACCTATTCCATCGTGATTGATGGCATAAAGAACACTCATAACTCCGCTCAGGGAGAACCAAACTGCGAAGAAGCCGGAAATGGTTTTGGTTGAAAGGTTTTTGGTTATTGTTGCCATGTGCTTTTACGAAGCCTCCTGATGACTAGATAACGTCTAAATTAACCGGTGCGGCCTTGCCGCATCCTTGTTTAATGCCTTGTTATACGCAAATTTCAAGTAACTGATCTGGCGATGTCTTGTTTCTTGATCTCTTGGATTTTCTCCTCCCAATACTCACCATCAAGAGGGGGCGCTCTATTGGCCTTATTCTCAAATGGACACACTCCCTCCAAGAGAGCGTTTAGGCTTGCCCAGTATTCCTTCACGATGAAATTGTATTTTTGCTCCGAATCAAGAATCTCCACAGAGATAGACTTCGGTTCGTTTCCAGTGAGGTCTTGGATAGCAGCAATCAGATTTGATCTGATCTGTTCACTCGTCAGATCGATCACTGTAATACCAGGGATATTCAGCAAAGTTACGGGTTCATTATCTTCAGCTTTGGCAATATCAAGGATACGAAAAGACCACGCTTCACAGCCTTCAACTGCACCCCTCACAACCACATAACTACCGTTCTCTACTGATTGAGCGAGGCATTGCGCT
>JAPHTE010000263.1 GCA_026196445.1 Lysobacterales bacterium | reverse complement strand
TGACGACAACCGGCCGGCAAATGTCACGAATCCGGCCACCGGGCAAGTAGCCAGGCAGGTCGCCATGGCCTCGAAAACAACCGTCGAACAGGCCATTGCAGCTGCCGATGCGGCATTTCCTGCCTGGCGAGATACGCCACCTGCAAAGCGCGCCCAGGTGATGTTCAGTTTCAAGCAGTTGCTCGAGCAAAACGCTGACGAAATCGTTGCCACCATCACCGAGGAGCACGGCAAAGTGCTGGACGATGCGCAAGGCGAGTTCCAGCGTGGCATCGAAGTGGTGGAATACGCCTGCGGCATACCGCAACTGCTGAAGGGTGAGTATTCGCGCAACGCCGGGCCGGGTATCGATTGCTGGTCAGACTTCCAGCCCCTTGGCGTGGTTGCCGGCATCACGCCGTTTAACTTCCCGGCCATGGTACCGATGTGGATGTACCCGGTGGCCATCGCCTGCGGCAATACCTTTGTCCTGAAGCCATCCGAGAAGACCCCGACCGCGTCCTTGCTGGCTGCGCGCCTGCTCAGCGAGGCCGGTTTACCCGACGGGGTGTTCAACATTGTCAACGGCGACAAGGAAGCCGTTGACACACTGCTCGAAGACCGGCGGGTCCAGGCGGTCAGCTTTGTCGGTTCGACGCCTGTTGCCGAGTACGTGTACAAGCAGGGCACGGCCAACGGTAAACGGGTACAGGCGCTCGGCGGCGCCAAGAACCATGCCATCGTGATGCCGGATGCCGACATGGAGAATACGGTCAGTGCCCTGATGGGGGCGGCTTACGGTTCCTGTGGCGAACGCTGCATGGCCATCTCGGTAGTCGTTTGCGTGGGCGACGAAACCGCCTCCACGATTACCGGTGGCATCGCGCGACAAGCGGCCGCGATGAAAATCGGCAATGGTGCCGACGTATCCAACCACATGGGTCCGTTGGTCACGCGTGAGCATTTCCAAAAAGTCAGATCCTACGTGGACCTGGGTGTCGAAGAGGGTGCGGAGCTCGTCTGCGACGGACGCGGCCTGGAGGTGCCGGGCCACGACGGCGGTTACTTCCTCGGCCCGTGCCTGTTCGACCACGTGACACCGGACATGAAAATTTACAAGGACGAGATTTTCGGGCCGGTGTTATGCGTGGTGCGGGTCGAGACGCAGGCACAGGCCATGCGGTTGATCGCCGACCACGAGTTCGGTAACGGCGCCTGCATATTCACCCGCGACGGCGAGGCTGCCAGGTACTTCGCCGACCACGTGCAGGTCGGTATGGTCGGTGTCAACGTTCCGCTGCCAGTACCAGTCGCTTACCAGAGCTTTGGAGGCTGGAAACGCTCGCTGTTTGGTGACCTGTATATCTACGGCCCGGACGGGATCAGTTTTTACACGCATCGCAAGACCGTGACGCAGCGCTGGCCGTCATCCGGCCTGCGCGAAAAGGCCCGGTTCACGTTTCCGTCCAACCAGTAGTACTGTTTACGGCCGGCCGCGTCCAGTTGCTGGACCGCAACCTTTAAGGCTTGACGGTTTGGTGAATGTTTTCTGCCCTTGTGGACGCCGAAGACAGGAAGCCGGCCGGGACGATTTTCAGGGATGAAAATCGAGCGCGGAAGGTGAAGGGAAGTACCTCCCGCGCGGTCCCGATCAGACGACTTCCTGGATGAGGGTCGCCCAAGAGGCCGGACAGGTCAGGGCGGAAAACATTCACCGGGCTGTCGAGCCGACTGCTTGCACAATAGCTGATTGAATATGAGTGACGTTGTTGAAACTAACTGCTAGCGCCCGAATACGTGGTCGAAGTCATCCAGTGTGACCGGCGGGGTGTGGACACGGAAATTCTCCGGCAGGTACCAACCGTCCCATTTTTTCCAACGTGAACCTGAAGTCAGGCTGTTGAGCAGTGTTCTTACCCGTTGCCGCGCCGTTGCCGCGAGGTCAGTGGTTTTCTTCCCCTGAAGCAAGGCGTTGTTCAGGTCGGCCAGAGATTCGAGCAGCTCGAGGTTCTGCACGTAAATTTTGACCGGATATCCAAGCTGGTCGTCAAACACATCAAGACTATCCGGTGGCACGTTGCGTTTGGCCTCCAGGGCGAGGCTCAATGAATCTTTGGCTAAGGACAACGCGGCCCGGATGGGCCCGATGTCTATTTGTGCGGCTTTGCCCTCGGACAGCGCCCTGAGGATTTTCTGGCTGGCTTTCGTGACATCGCGATAGCCGGGAATGTGCTGATGCGCCGCGTGCAAGCGCTTGAAACTCTGAACTGCAGCCTCTGAAGCGGCGGGGCCGAAGTAGCGTCTCGTCCAGTCGCGGTAGAACTGTTCCGGGTCAAATAGGTCCGGGTTCCACATCGCTAATGCTGCCGCTTCGAGATTCAGGATGAAAGGCTTGAAGCTTTGGCCGTTGACCAGCGCATTGTTTGTCATGCCACGAGCCGCCGCGTCTCTGAACGCCCGGGCCAGGCGTGCGGGGTAGGGGTCCTGCACGACCTGGTTGTGCCACACGCCGGCGTGGATATAGATGCCCATCGCATAGCCCTTGGGGTCGCTTGGCCAGCCGCCGAACTCGGCGTATCCTGCATCAGCCCACAGAACCTGGATGTCCTTGTCTGGCGAGAATTCACCACTGGTCCACAATGGACGGCCTTCCTGCCACAGGTCGGTCACCAGTTGGGCTGCGGGCCGGTAACGCTGGATCAGCGCGTCGAGTTCGGTGATCATCCGCTGCAGCAGTGGGCCGTGTGGGATGCCTTGTTCTTCCTCGGACGGACACTTGTATTCCCAGTCGTAAATGGGGTGCCGCGGCCGGACCAGGAACAGGTCGGCCTTGCCGAGCGGTGTCTCGGACAGGTAGTACGCGTAGGTTTCCATCCACAGATCAAAGTGCTCGGTCAGGCACACCTGGTCCAGGCCGATATGGCGGAACTCCCAACCCAGCGACATCGGGATTTGCACCAGCATGCCCTTCAGGTGGGCGTAGTCGATCACCTGCTCGACCAGTTCCAGGTCGGTGTGGTAGTCGGTCATCTGCGTGTAGTAGTCACGCAGGTAATATTCGGGCCGCCCCAGCAGGTCGTGGATGTCAATGTAGTTGTAACGCAGGCGAGCCAGCGAATCGATCATCTGCTTCCAGGTGTCGAACTCGACGATCAGTTTGCGGCCACGCCAGTTGGCGAGGTGGTCGTTGTCGTTGTCAAAATAGCCACGCAAACTGAATACCGGCGCCGGTGCGCGGTAGGTGAGCGGTGGAATTTTCAGTGTCTCGCAGATCGACGGTTTTTTGCCCGTCCAGAATTCCAGCGGGTCAATGCCCAGGACTCGAGCCGAGAACTCATAGACGGCGTAAAGCAGACCACGGTCGTCAGCGCCGGCGATGACCGCGCTCCCATCGGACGACTGGATGACAAACGTTTCCGGTTCCAGTTTCTCTTCCAGCAGCGGATATCGCACACGGATGGCTGCGTCGGCGAATAACGGGCCATTGTCGATGTGCCCTATGCGGATCGAGCTTACGCCCGGGGCTTCCTCGCTCGGGGCATCACTCCTGATGGCCACGCTCTCGCTCGGGCATGCATGGCGAATATCAGCAGCCAGTTCCGCAGCCGCGTGGCGCGCGGTATCGCTCGACGATGGATCTGTGACGATGAAGGTTTCCGCCTGTGAAACGCCCGCCATGAATGACAGGAACAGGCCAGTCAGAATCTTTCGCGGAATCATTCCTGTGGGTAATCAGCGCCGGCCCTGCTGCGCAGGGTGGACTCGAACCAGTCGAACCACCGCGTTTTCATGGCCTCGAGCTTGTCCGGTTCTTCAGCGGACAGATCGTGCTGTTCAGCGGAGTCAGCGGCCAGATCATAGAGCGCCCAGTGCTCGCCAAAGTCATGCGTGAGGATCTTGTCCGTGCCGTGGACCAATGACATGCGCTGCGGGTAATCCCTGTCG
>JAPHTE010000419.1 GCA_026196445.1 Lysobacterales bacterium | reverse complement strand
CCCACCACGCTGCAACGCGACGGTGCGGCCTGATTGACTTTATCCCGCTGCGTGTGAAGCGAAAAACACGTTCAGCTTGTTGCCGTCGAGGTCCCTGAAATAACCCGCATAAAACCCTTCCATGCGTTGACCTGGCGGTCCTTCGTCTGTGCCGCCGAGTTGCATGGCCCTGGCATGAACGGCATCGACCTTTTCAGTGCTGTCCACTGCCAAAGCAACCATCGTACCGTTACCAACAGTGGCCGCTTTGCCATCCCACGGCCGGCATACTGAAATGCCCGGTTTGTCCGGTGCGACCGCCCAGGCCACGAAGGTTTCTTCTTCCATGAAACGCCCAGCGCCCAACTCTGCAAACAAGGCGTCGTAAAACGCCACCGCCTTTTCCAGGTCATTCGTACCCAACGTCACGTAACCAATCATTTGATTGCTCCCGAAAGTGTTTGTGCCGTATTCCTGGCCGCAAAAGGCCGGGGACGCAGGCGTTATCACAGTACACTTAATATGTTATTACAGGCGTTATCTTGTTGGTATAACTATATTTAACAAGTGCAATTCTGGCTATAGACACTTTACCAAATTGGCTATAGACAATTTGCCATTTTGGCTATAGACACTTTACCAAACTGGCTATAGACATTTTGCCACTTTGGCTATAGACAAGCCTGTTACCAGCCCCAGGGTGACCTCAGGCCATCCACCCGCTCGCGGCGACGCTTGCGGCCCTGGGTGCTTTGCCGGCGAGGCACTGGCAGGGAGATGAAGCCCTGTTGAGCCCTGAGTGACGGTCTTGGATAAGTCTCGGAACGACCTACCAGGCTTTCCTTGAAACCCCTCCGCCATGGCAGGTTGCGGTATATCCAAACCGCCGAAGTGGCCAACAGGACAACAAACACAAAATACAACGCGAGCAAAATCATTTGAATCTCCTCAAACAGGGTCCGCCATCACGAACCAAGAAATTTTCGGATCAGCCTTGCGGTGATCCACTCATCAATTTCAGGAGACTTCGTGGCGATGATGATCCATCTGCCACTTTCCATGTCGAGACCTTGGGTATGACACCTCAAAGCCCATTTGCCAGTCTTTGGCATCAGCGAACAAGAATCCGTGTCATTCGCTGATCATTTCCGGCCTTCAGAATATACAGGTACGTAAACGCACCGGGAAGAACCGGACGATACAGGCTGTGCAAAAAAGGTCCCCCCCCTTTTTGTACAGAATCGCTACGTTGGCACTGACTGCCAACTGACCTAAGTATAGTCAATTAATTTACATTCTGCACGTCCGTGAAGTACGAAATCTCAGCGGTGTCTTGTCGGGCGATCCAATCCTTGCAGGTCACTGGCGGCGGATAGTCATGATTCACCGAATGACGGGACTTCGGCACTCCGGATATGCTCAAAAATGAGCTCGGTTTCGATGTGTGACACTTCCTTGCGTGAAGTAAACGCTGTCATCGCCAGGTCGCGCAAATGGTCGGAGTTTCGTGCCCAAACGTGCACCAAAAAATCGATTGGCCCCGCCACATGGTAGAGCTGTACGACTTCCGGCAAGTTGAGCGCATGGCTACGAAACGAGTCCACGTCCGGCTTGAAATGGCGTAGTAACCGGACGGCGATCATGGCCTGGATGCCGACGCCCAGGTTGACCGGGTCGATCTCCGCGTGAAAACCGCTGATAACACCCGAGCTTTGCAGAACCCGGATCCTGACCAGGCAGGTCGATGGCGCCAACCCGACCTTGCGCGCGATCTCCTTGTTGGATATCCGAGCATTGTTTCGTAACAGGGTCAATATTTCGTAGTCAATTCGATCAAGTGACTTTTTCATACATCGATTCCGTATTTAATTCGTATATATAATCTATATAGAAATTATCTTCTATAATAACTCGATTCACCAGAATTAATTACGCCGGAAACCCCTTCCAAATCCGGCCCAGCAGCAGGAGGCGCCCCGGGCGTAAATCGCATGACAACCCGAAACCCCGTAGAAACCCTGGCCAACACGCGGCATGAATTCGGCGAGCATGGTGGTGTGAACATGTCGGTTGAAGCCAGCACGACCTTCACCGTTATGCACCCGGACATCATGCCTGAAATTTTCGATGGCCTGCGGGGGCCGGAACGGGGTGGCTGTTACCTGTACGGCCGCCATTTCAACCCGACGGTATATAACCTGAGCAAGCAGCTTGCGGCCCTGGAAGGCACCGGGGCCGCTTATTGCACCGCCAGTGGCATGTCGGCCATCTCGGCCACGCTGATGCAGCTATGCGATATGGGTGACCATATTGTCTCGTCCAACGCGGTCTATGGCGGTAGTTACGCACTCATGCATGACCTGCTGCCCCCCAAAACCGGCATTACCACGACGCTGGTCGACATTACCGACCT
>JAPHTE010000026.1 GCA_026196445.1 Lysobacterales bacterium | reverse complement strand
GCTGACCTTCGGCGCAGCATCGTTCTTCTCGGCAGAAGCGAACGGACCAACCCGAAGTCATCGCCAGGGTGTTTTTCAATACATACCCAGTCACCCACGCAGGGCAATTTCCCGGGTTGGTGATGACGGAAACTGCCGGCCAGCCTGGCACGAAAGGTACCGGTCTGGCCCAACAGTAACAGCTGGTCACGATCAACCGAGGCAACCCGGGCGATGGTGTCCGGTGGTTTGCATTCAGCGCGTTCAGCGAACCAGTCAGACCAACCCAGGTCTTTCATTTCAAGGCGCTGTTCCCCGTTCATTACCCTATTCTACAACGCAAGCGATCTGCAGCATTTTACGCGTCTTCACTCGTAGCGTAGCGCGTCGATCGGGTCCAGTTGTGCAGCCTTGGCGGCTGGCACGATACCGAATATGATGCCCACCGCCGCAGAGAAGCCAAAGCTCAGCAGGACCGCCCACAACGGCACGTGTGCAGCAGGAAAGCCGGGTAATAATGCAGCCACCAGCGCCCCCAACCCGTAACCGATGATCACCCCCAAAAGACCACCGATCATCGTCAGCGTCAGCGCTTCAATCAAAAACTGCAACAGGATATCCTGGCGTGTCGCACCCAATGCCTTGAGGATGCCAATTTCCCGGGTGCGCTCGGTAACCGAGACCAGCATGATGTTCATGATGCCGATCCCGCCGACCAGCAGGGATATACCCACGATGCCGGCTGACACCGCGGTGACCATGTTGATGACCGTATTGAAGGACTCGGTCAGTTGTTCGGCCGTCTGCACCTTGAAATCGTCCGGCTCGCCGGCCTTTAGTCCGTGCTCCTTGCGCAATACGCGGCGGATACGGTCCTTGACCTCGTCCTGCCGGTTCATGTCGTCCACCAACACCTGGATCTGGATATCCAGGTCGCGCGAGGCGCCCATGATGCGCTTGGCAGTGCCATAGGGCATCAGTACGAAATCATCCTGTGAAAAACCCAGCAGCTCTCCGCGTTTTTCCATCACGCCGACGATCTTGCACCACTCGTTGCCGACCCTGAAATACTCGCCGATGGAGTTATCCGGCATCTCCAGGTTCTCGATGACATCCACACCGACCACGCACACCAGGCGGCGCCTGGCATCGTCATCCGGGGTAAAAAACCGGCCTTCCTGGGGATAAACGCTGTTGACGTCGATATAAGAGGCGCCGATACCCACCACGCGTGTAAACGAAACCTGTGAACGATAGCTGATGGAACCCCGGGCTCCGGTCTGGGCAAACAGTACCGGCGTGATATCGGAAATCCCGTCCACCCGTTGCGAAATGACCTGTAAGTCACTATCCCGCAGCTTGGCAAGGCGCCCCTGTAACTGCTGTTTGAACGGCGTATAGGATCGTATGGTCAGGGAGTTGCCACCCAGGCCCGCGAACTGCGCGTTGATGGTGTACGACAGGCCCTGCACGATGGATACCACCGCGATGACCGAGGTGACGCCGATGATGATACCCAGTGAGGTCAGCAGGGACCTGAAACCATGCGCACGGATGGATTCAAACGCTGAGCGGATACTCTCGACAAGCGTAAACATCACCTGGCCTTGCTCCGCTGGGTGGTATCGGAATAAATCTTGCCATCTTCCAGGTGGATAACCCTTTCACAATGCCGCGCGATATCAGGTTCGTGGGTCACCATGATGATGGTCTGGCCCTGCTTGTGCAGTTGGTCGATCAAGGTGATGATTTCCTGACTGGTCTTGCTGTCCAGGTTGCCGGTCGGTTCATCAGCCAGCAGGATGGCCGGGTTACCGACCAGTGCGCGCGCGATGGCCACCCTTTGCCGCTGACCGCCTGACAACTGGTTGGGGCGTGAATCCATGCGTTCACCCAGACCGACCCGACCCAACGCCTCGGCCGCAATGCGTTTTCGTTCCGAGCCCGGTACGCCGCGGTAAACCAGTGGTTGCATGACATTTTTCAACGCGGAAGCGCGTGACAACAGGTTGAAGCTTTGAAAAATGAAACCGATCTCCCGGTTGCGTGCACGTGCCAGTTCAGCCTCGCTCATTTCACCGACATTGGTGCCGTTGAGCAGGTAGTCTCCGTTTGTTGCGCGGTCCAGGCAACCGATGATATTCATCATGGTGGATTTGCCCGAACCCGAAGCACCGACGATTGCCACGTACTCGTTGCGTTGGATATCCATATCCACGCCATCCAGGGCGTTGAGCACCTGGTCACCCATTTCGTAGGTCCGGTACACATCGCGGAAGCGGATGACCGGTGTGTCAATCGCGCCTGTTTGCATCAATCGGAGATTTCCACCGTCACGCCATTATCTGCGTCTTCACCAGTTTCTTCCCTGGGCTCGACAGCTTCACCGTCAGTCAGGTGACGCAAAACCCGGAACGGCCCGCTGATGACGATCTCCCCTTCATCCAGGCCGCTGACGATTTCCTGGTCACTGTCGCTGGAAAGCCCCACCTCGACGTTTTTTCGTACCGCCTTGCCATCCTGCATGACAAAAACGTAGGTAGTTTCTTCACCGCCCTCGGCGTCATCGCTAACCTCGTCGAACAGGACCGCCTGCACGGGTACGGCCAGCGTTTCCTCGCTGCTCTGGGTGTAAATGTCGGCGCGCACGCTCATGCCGGGGCGGATCAACATGTCATCCTGGTCTTGCAACAGGATTTTCACAAGGAACGACAGGCTCGCCTGGCCCGGGGTTTGCCGGGCCACGCTGGCGATGGACTGGATCGTGCCATGTAGCGGGGTGTCGGGATAGGCGGCGGCAAATACATCGGCATTTTGGCCGACGCGGACCTGGGCGATATCGGCCTCATCGACCTGCACCTCGGTCAGTGTTTCCGAGGGGTCGGCGATCACCATCATGGTTGATCCTGGGATATTGGTGGTGCCGGCAATCACGGTTTCACCGACTTTGACATCGATCTGTATCACCACGCCGTCGATGGGCGAGCGGATCCGTGTTTTACCCAGCAACTCCCGGGACTGGTCCAGCGCCGCACGGGCCTGCGCCAGGGATTCCTGCAGGGAGCGCAGGTCCACTTTCGCCAGTGACAATTCACTTTCAAGCGCCTCGTAACTGTCTTCGTCCACCAGGTTTTTGGCAAACATGGTTTTTTGACGCGCGAAGCGATCGCCCAAGGTCTTGATCAGCAGGGTTTGCCGTTCGATGGCGATCTGCTGAATACGCACGCGCGCCTCGGCCTGCTCCACCTGCGCCTGGTAGGTCTTTGGATCCAGCGTAATGACCGGGTCGCCCTTGTTGACGAAGTCCGCTTCATCGACGTGCAGTTCAATCACCTGGCCGATGACCTCGGAACGTAATTGCACCTGTTCCCGGTAGGCAAGGGTTCCGGAAGCCAGTATCGAACTCTTGATCAGCTTGAGTTCGACCGCCTGGGTTTCAACCTGCTTGGCGTCCACGCCCCCGGTCAGCTTGGCGATCAAAGGCAGGCCAATAAGTAATACCGCGATCGCGGAAAAAATCAGAACTTTTTTCATCAGGCATATCCGTCAGATCATCAATGCCCAGATACCGAAGATCAGCACCCACGGCAGTAATACGATAACCGTGGATTTCACCATCGCGGTGTTTGTCCAGCGGGCAAAACCGATGCTCATCAGGAAAAATGTCCAGAAATGGATCACCGTCAATGAACTGGCCCAGGTAAACCACGCATCGCCCGGGTTGGCGTGCAACAACAATGAATTGATCGACAGCACCGCCAGGGCCTGGGTCGACAACTGGTTTGAATCCGCCATTAAAATCGTTGCAAACGCCGCCAATGATCCAAATACGTTGACGAAGTTTGTCCAGGTGGTGAAGGAAAACCAACCGCCAAAAGAAATTTCCGCACCGGTGACAAGCTTATTGGCGAGGTGCAAATACGTTGCCTGGATGGTGTAGATGATTAGCGTCATGACCACGATCGCAGCGACTGTCATCCACGTGCTGCGCCCCGGTTGCATGAACTGCCTGACGCCGTCCGCAGCTTCGGCGCGATTCTCGGCCGGAAGCTGCCGGATGGTCTCGTCAACCAGCCAGGGAAAATCCACCCAACTGTAGTAGTAAATAAACAGGCCCACAGCCAGCAGCATACTGACCAGTAACGGCCACCATAACCAGGACGTGT
>JAPHTE010000107.1 GCA_026196445.1 Lysobacterales bacterium | reverse complement strand
TCGTGATCGGTACGCACGGGCAAAAGGGTCTGCAGTTACTGCTGGGTTCCACCGCCAATGCAGTGCTGCATGGCGCCTGTTGTGACGTATTGTCTGTGCGTATCAGTGACGGCCATTAAAACGGCGTCTGTTTGCGTTGCCATGCCTTCGAGTTGGCGCGGGGCACCTGTCAGGCTGGAAACCGGGGAACTCAACCATGGATAAGAAGATGCTCGCCTGGCTGGGTATTTTTATTGCCGTGTTTGTCTGGTCCGCCGTCGAACCGGCCGATCGCATGACCTGGTGGCTGGAGGTTATCCCCGCGATACTCGGCCTGTTCATTTTGGCAATCACCCGGCAACGATTCCCTTTGACACAACTGGTGTACATCCTGATCCTGGTCCACGCGGTGATCCTGATGGTAGGTGGTCACTACACTTATGCCGAGGTACCTGCCGGTGACTGGTTGCGTGACCTGGTTGGGGGTGAACGCAATAACTACGACAAGCTCGGGCATTTTGCGCAGGGGTTTATCCCGGCCATGATCGCCCGCGAGATACTGATTCGTCACGGCGTGGTAGTGGTCAGGGGCTGGTTATCGTTCCTGGTTCTGTGCGTGGTGCTGTCCATCAGTGCTTTTTATGAACTCATCGAGTGGTGGGCCGCGCTGGCCGGTTCGGAGGCTGCCGAATCATTCCTTGGTACACAGGGTTACGTGTGGGATACCCAATCGGACATGCTCTGGGCACTGGGTGGGGCTGCAGTCGCTCTATTGGCGCTTTCCAAAACACACAACCGGCAGATCAGGAAGCTGGACAAATAGTCTCAACCCGTGCGGGTTGTTCAAGCGGCGGAATGTATCTTGCCCAGCCGTTTTTCCACCTGCATTTGGATACCTTCCGCGTCCAGACCGGCCATGGCCAGGCAATCATCACGCGAGCCGTGTTCGATAAAGCGGTCCGGTATACCGACATTCAGAATATTGACGGTATTGCCTGCAGCCACCAGTAGCTCGGTAACCGCGCTGCCGGCGCCGCCGCTGACGGCGTTTTCTTCAACCGTGACCAGCAGCTCGTGGCTTTGCGCCATCTCCGCGATGACTTCCGCATCGAGCGGTTTTACAAACCGCATGTTGACCAGGCTCGCCCCGGTTTTCTCAGCCACCACGCTGGCCGGTTCGACACTGGCGCCAAAAGCCAGGATTGCGACGCCACTGCCGCGGCGGATAATTTCGGCTCTGCCGATGGGCAGCGCTTGCATATCTGATTCAACTACAACGCCGGGTCCACGACCACGCGGGTACCTGACGGCGGCGGGCCCCTGGTATTGGAAACCGGTGTAGAGCATCTGCCGGCATTCGTTTTCATCGGCTGGTGCCATGATGACCATGTTCGGTATGCAACGCATGAAACTCAGGTCAAAACTGCCCGCATGGGTCGGTCCGTCTGACCCAACCAGTCCCGCGCGGTCGATGGCGAATAATACCGGCAGGTTTTGCAAGGCAACGTCGTGGATCAACTGGTCGTAGGCACGCTGCAGGAACGTACTGTAGATCGCCACCACGGGGTGCACATCTTCGCAGGCCATACCGGCCGCCAGGGTCACGGCGTGCTGTTCAGCGATACTGACATCGAAGTAGCGCTCCGGGAAGCGCTCAGAGAACTCCACCATGCCCGATCCCTCGCACATGGCAGGGGTGATCGCCAACAGGCGCGTGTCCGCTTCCGCCATGTCGCACAGCCAGCGTCCAAACACTTCGGTGTAAGTGGGTGGCTGCGGCGTGGCGGGCGCCTTGGACACAACTCCCTGCTCGCGGTCGAATGGACCGACCGCGTGGTACTTGACCGGGTCCTGTTCGGCAGGTGCGTAACCTTTGCCCTTGGCGGTGATGATGTGCAGCAGGTTTGGCCCGTCTACCGTTTGAATGGTTCTCAGGGTTCGTACCAGCATCGGCAGGTCGTGGCCGTCAATCGGGCCGAGATAATTGAAGCCGAATTCTTCGAACAGGGTACTGGGTACGATCATGCCCTTGACGTGTTCTTCCCAGCGGCTCATGAAACGCCAGACACGGGAGTCACGGTGCATCATCTGTTTGCTGCGTTCACGGATGGTGGTCACCGTCGGGCCGATCATCATGCGCGCCAACACCTTGGTAATAGCGCCGACATTGGGAGAGATGGACATCTGGTTTTCATTCAGAACGACCAGCATGTTCGGGTCCAGTGAGCCGCCGTGGTTGAGCGCTTCGAAAGCCATGCCGGCGGTCATGGCACCATCGCCGATCACGGACACCACCCGTCTTTTCTCATCCTTGTAATGCGAGGCCAGCGCCATGCCGAGGCCGGCGCTGATAGAAGTGGACGAATGGCCGACACCAAAGGTATCGAATTCGCTTTCGCTACGTTTTGGAAACGGTGCGAGACCGCCGGTCTTTTTGATCGTACCGATGCGTTCACCGCGGCCGGTCAGGATTTTGTGCGGGTAGGCCTGGTGGCCGACGTCCCAGATGATCCGGTCAAACGGTGTTTCATAACAGTAGTGCAGGGCGATGGTCAGTTCCACGCAACCCAGGCCGGCGCCGAAATGGCCACCCGAGGTGGAGACCGCCTGCAACAGGTATTCACGCAGCTCATCGGCAACTTGCGGCAACTGGTCTTCGTCCAGTTGGCGCAAGTCTGATGGTTTGTCGATTTTTCCCAGCAAAGGGTATTTCTCTGCGTTCATAAGATGCTCACCGGTCACGGTCCACGGCGTAGGCTGCCAGCCATTCAAGCGTATCAGTTTTACCCGGCATATGTTGCAGCTCGTCCAGTGCAAGGTCACGCAACTCATGTGCCCTTTTCAGTGAACGTTCCACGCCGATAATGGCGGGGAACGCGGGTTTTGAGCGGGCGGCATCCGCGTGGCTCGGTTTACCGGTCACATCAGGACTGCCGGTTACGTCCAGCAGGTCATCAAATACCTGGAAGGCGAGGCCGGTAAAACTGCCGTAACTGGACAGGGCGGCGAGCTGTTGCTCAGTTGCCGCAGCCAACAAGGCTGGCGCAACCATGCAATAGCGGATCAATGCACCGGTTTTGAAGGCATGGATATTCTCGAGCTCGTCCTGCGATATCTGTTGGCCGAGACTGGCCAGGTCAAGCACCTGGCCACCGGCCATACCGCCGGCCCCGCAGGCCTGTGCCAGGCCAAGGATGATACGGCTTTGGCGCCCGGGTTGTGCAACCAGCACCGGGTCCAACGCCAGGATCTCGAAAGCCAGCGCCTGCAATGCGTCACCGGCCAGGATGGCGGTAGCCTCGTCGAACTTGCAGTGACAGCTGGGCTTGCCACGCCGCAGGTCGTCGTCATCCATACTTGGCAGGTCGTCGTGAATCAGGGAATAGGTATGGATCAACTCGATCGCCACGGCAATCGCATCGAGAGAATGTGGATCGAGCCCCAATGCACGGCCCGATGCATAGACGAACAACGGCCGGATGCGTTTGCCGCCGGCCGTGGCGGAATAATGCATGGCCTGGAGCAGCGATTGCGGGGTTTGCCCGGATTCCGGCAGGAACCCGGGCAGGATGCTTTCGAACCTGCTCTGCCACGTCCTGATAATGGTGGCGGTTTCAGGCATCCTTGTCGAACGGCTCCAGCGAATCATCGTCCTGGTTGTCGAGCAGTTGCTGCACCGTTTGCTCGGCGTTGTCCAGCACCGACTGGCATTGCCTGGTCAGTTCGATACCCCGCTTGAAACCTGACAGGGATTCATCCAGTGACAGGTCGCCCTGCTCAAGACTTTCAACGAGTTTTTCGAGTTCAGCCAGGGTCTTTTCGAAATCGGCTTCTTGCTTGGGTTTCTTGCTCATGGTCTGTGTTCCTGCTCCAGCGGAGCGACACTAACGTAACGCACTGGCAGGGTCAACTATCGTTGGTTCTGCTGCGCCTGGATGTACTGCAGCAAGGCATTGCGTGGCCGCCAGTTCAGGGTGATGCCGTGCCCGGATAACAGGTTGGCAAAGCGGTCACTGAAAAACAAGTCGCCCACGGCGACCACTTCACCTGCATGGCTGATCACCGGGATACTGTCCCTGAGCCAGGCGGGTATGCCACAGGCCTGGAAAATGTTCTTGAGGGCTTTGTGGCGTCCACCCTGGAGGATCACGTCCTTTTCCAGCGAAGAGCGTTTATCGACCATCAGATTGCCTGGCAGCTTGCCGGAAAGCCCACCGGACAGTACGAGCCTGCCAATGTCATCAAGGTCGAGTTGCTGCTTGTCTTCCGGCCATTGCCGCGCAGGACAGGGTTCGATGTCGCCCCTCGGCAGCAACCACAGCTGCTGTCGATAACAGCGCAAAGCGCAAACGTCCCATTCCACGCTGACCTGGCGGTCTTCACCTGCCGTGTGCGTCTGCTCGAACAGGGATTCCAGGCGGTAAGCGGGTATGGAGGGTAAGTCGGAATTCCTGATCCAGCGCCGCACGGCCAACTTGAAAAGTTCGCTGTTTGAACCGGCGTCGGCGGTGATCTGCAATACCTGGGGGTGCACGAGGTTTGCAGCCAGGTAGTCGTCTGCCAATCCCTCCAGCAGACGCCGCGCGCTCCTCATGGCACCGCATGTCAGCAAGAGGCGTTGACTGACTGCGGGCCATCGCCTTTCGAGTAGCGGAATAATTTCGTGGCGGATAAAGTTGCGGTCGTGTTCAACCTGTTGGTTGGATGGGTCCTCGATCCATTCGACCTTGTTTTCATCCAGGTAGCGTCTGAGTGCGTTGCCCTGGAATTCGAGCAATGGCCTTTGCAACAATCCCTCGCCAAACGGCCGGCTGTTGGGCATGGCGGCGAGGCCATCCACACCGCTGCCACGCATCAGGTTCAATAACAGGGTCTCGGCCTGGTCATCGGCGTGGTGGGCGGTCAGGAGTCCGGCACCGGGTCCGAGCTGGCTGGCAATGGCCTCGTAACGTAGCCGCCGGGCCTCGGCTTCCAGACCCTGACCGGAATTGGCAACGGGTTCGATCTCCTGGCTGACCAGCGGGACCCGGTAGTGCTTACAAAACTGTTCACAGCGTGTTTGCCAGCCAGACGCATCACCGTGCAGGCCGTGATTGATATGTATTGCCGTGACAGGGCCTCTGAGCTGGTCCCGGATGGCACAAATCGCGTGTAACAAGGCGGTTGAATCGGCACC
>JAPHTE010000152.1 GCA_026196445.1 Lysobacterales bacterium | reverse complement strand
TAGTCTCATATTTAATAGAGCAATAGATGGAAAATGGGGCTTTCAGGTCAAATCAAGCGATTAGGCAGCTATTTTTAGGGGTGTCGTCCCAAAAATGGCGGCAGCGCCGGATGCCAGGATGAGTAGATAAAGAAGGCCGACCGTTCCCCGGGATTCAGCCACTGCGCTTACCGGCTTATTGACCTTGTTGTTTTGCATCGAGGCGCCCGACTCAAATTCAATGGGTCAAAAATACACGCAACAATCCGGGGATTTTACCCAATTGCCGCTCCATCGAAGCAAGTCCCGGGTATTTGCGAGGCCTTCAAACGCCAAAAATCAATCGGTGACATGATCCGTTAATGTAGCCCGGTGACTGCACGTCCTGATCCAAAATGAGCTGTTAAGGCGGAAATGCGACCATGCCGCCCTCATCGGGCAATTGACCCGCGCACTGTTCGGCCACGAGCGAAGAATCAGAACCGTGGTCGACGAAGCTGACCATCACCCCGTGCCGGCCTTCCGAGTTGATCATCGGCAGCCCACGGTTTTCCAGGACTTCGCCGCGATCGCTCCCGATGTCCTCGTTGGTCAGATACGGTGCATGAAACATCACGTGGGGCGCAACGTGAACCAACCCGCCGGGGTTTGCGATGTAGTTGAATGCCGAGATCATGTAGATGACGCCATAGCCGGGCAGGGGATACCGGTCCGTTGCCAGCGCTTCGGTCCGGTAGTCGGCCAGTTCATCGAAGCTGGCGCCGGCGCGCAGCAGGGCGCCCTCATCCAGGATGATCTGGACATTGCCGTTACGTGAAGATGCATCGAAGCATTGGGGGATGATGGATTCGGGGTGATTGCGCTCGACCAGGCAGTGGTAACCGTTACCGGATTCGCGAGCCAGTTCATAACCTTCCTCGCCCAGCACAAACACACCGGCGCTTTCCTGCAGGCTGGCCGGCCCGGCGCTCAGGGCCAGCGCGATTTCACAGTCCCGGGTCAGCGGGAGAATATCCGCCGCATGCAATGGGCTGGTCAGCGCCAGAAGGATGGTGCACCAGAGCGGCTTGCTGTCCCGTAGTGTTGTTTTGGATCGATATCGTTTCATGATGGGCTCCTTGAAAAATAGACCGAACGGTCTAGTGGTTGGCAAAAAAAGGGTTTTGACATGCGCCATTGGTTTTAGGCTTGATTGGGTTTCGGCACGAGACACTCAGCCTGATTCGCGATGCGGGACAACATTTCAAGATCATTGAATGTTCTCCCCATCACGGACATGCCCTGGGCCAGGGCCACCAGGGTCTCGGCGGTTGCATCGGCGGAAAGTCGAGGATCGATACTGCCATCTGCCTGGCCGTCAGCGATCATTTCAGAAAAAGTAGCAGCCCAGGCCAGCAGGCACTCCTCGGCTTTTTGCTGAACCGGTTTGGCCGCCGGCGCCAGGTCATCGGCAAAAATGCCGATGTCGCAACCCAGAATCTTTCCCCGACTCCGGCGCATTTCCGCGGACCCCTGAAGTATTTGTTCGAAAAGACGAAGAACGGAACGACGCCCGGAGACCCCATCCTTGCGCAGGTTCTCCAGGTTTCTGCGCAGGGCCGTCCAGTTGCGTTCAAGCACCTGGCCAGCAAGCGCCTCTTTCGACGGAAAGAAATGGTAAAAACTGCCTTTCACCACCTTGGCCTGCTTGCAGATTTCCGCGACACCCACGGCGCTGTAGCCCTGTTCGTGAAACAGGGCTTTGGCGGCGATGAGGATGCGCTCACGCGTGTCTTCGGTTTGTGCCTCGTGGATCATGGGGTGATTCTAACGTGATTAGACCGAACGGTCTAGTTACATTTTACAAACAGAGTCAAATCCATAATATTTTCCTGGCAATCTCGCGGACCCGACTATACTGATGAATCATGTTACGGCTACTACACAAAGTCAGGAAGGAACTGTTGGTCAATAAAAACCTGGGCGGCTATCTGTGGTACGCCATCGGCGAAATATTGCTGGTCGTGGTCGGTATTTTGATCGCCCTGCAGATTAACAACTGGAATGAAGAACGCATCGAGCAGAACCAGGTCAGGGAGTATGCACTGGCGCTGGTCGAACGGATAGGAAGTATAAAGCACAGATTTACCCCTCGCCAAAAGCACCTGCCCCGGTTGAATGGCTGCAACATGCCTGATATTGCCGTCGGCCGTTACCATCATGCCTGAATAACACAATCCAGGGGCGCTTGATCCTCTCCCCAGACACCTTCATGACACCACAACCGGCCGCAGGCTGAACGCCACCCCGGGGATTCCTCCTCTGCCCCACCATCAAACCAGTTCCAACACTCCCGCGGTCCGTTTGGCTGCGGCAAATCATCGTCTGGTTTTGTCAGTGTTTTGCGCGCAGTTTCATGTTTGCATTCTCCATTCGCGAGAATCCAGAATGGGGTCGGGCCAAACCATGTTACTGAAATATCGATCTGAACATGGTCCGCACCGATGTCGTTTAGCACTCTGCCCAGGGGGGGAATTCACGGTCGGTGGGCATTTAACCGCCACCAGTGTCCTTTTCGATTTGTTCTTCCATCTGTTTCTGACGCTCGCGTGTTGCGTCGAGGTACTGGTCTTCGTAGCCCTCCATCTTGCGCAACACCTTGACGGGCTCGCCGATAAAACTTTCTTCAGCTGTGGGTGGCGGTTTTTCGTCGATACCACGGATAAACCACAGCACGGCCAGTATCACGATGAATATCAATAGCCAGCGCACGTATTACCTCCCGAATCCAGCAGACAGCCGGGTATCCATTTACAGCAACTTGTCATCCTGCGTCTCACCAACCGTTTCATCTTCACCGGTGGTTTCACCTTTGACCGGTTCGATGAATTTGATGCGCCGGCCACCGATGAATACGTTTTTGAATTCCGCCCGGCTCACCGAGACATAACGTTCGTTGCCCCCGATCTCGACCTGGGCGCCCTCTTTCAACGCGTAACCCTCGTCATCGACACGCACCACGAAGTTGGCCTTGCGGCCAGTATGGCAGATAGTCTTGATCTCGTTCAGTTCATCGGCCCAGGCCAGCAAGTACTGGCTACCCTCGAACAGTTCACCCCGAAAATCGGTGCGCAGGCCAAAACAAAGAACCGGTATATCCAGGCGATCCACGATTTCACTCAATTGAAAAACCTGGTCACGGGTCAGGAACTGTGACTCGTCCACCAGGACACAATGGATATTGTTTTC
>JAPHTE010000463.1 GCA_026196445.1 Lysobacterales bacterium | reverse complement strand
TACAGCATCGCGGTGATGGCGGGACTGATTTTCATCGTGTACTCGGAATTTGACGGGCTGGATTTTCTGGTCAACCTGTTCCTGCTGGCATTCGCCACGGGCTACGTATTGTTCAAGATCGGTGAACGGCGCCAATGGCACCGCAAGCACCTCGACTACCGGGCCCTGGCGGAAGGACTCAGAGTCCAGTTCTACTGGAGTCTTGCCGGCGTTATCGACGTGCAATCAGCTGAATTTGCCTACGACAACTTCCTGCAAAAACAGGACGTGGACCTGGAATGGATTCGACACGTAATGCGCAACGTCAGCCTGGCGCGCAACCGTGACAACGTACCCGACGACGCGTGGGTGGATTGGGTCATCGAGCAGTGGGTCGGTGATGAGAACAGCCAAACCGGCCAGTTATCGTATTACCAGCGCAAGGAAATGGAAAAATCCGACAGGTTCAGACTGACAACCAACCTGGGCCGGGTCGCGCTGGCGGTGGGTATCCTGATCGCGATCGTGCTGGCTATTGCCGGCGCGGACCTGACCGAGAACCAAAAAAATACCTTGTTGGTGCTGATGGGTATATTCCCATTGATTGCCGGTGTACGTGATGCATACTCACACAAGAAGGCGGAAAAGGAACTGATCAAGCAATATCGTTTCATGCATGGCGTGTTCGCGAATGCAAGGCAATTGCTGGACGGGTCTGACGATCCGGAATTCCGCCGCCGGGTACTCCGGGCGTTGGGCAACGCCGCCCTGGAAGAGGACGCGGAGTGGATATTGATGCACCGTGAGCGGCCGCTGGAGCACAGCGGGATTTAACCGGTTGGGAATTCAAAGGTCAGAACAAAGGACTTTTTGACCGTCCGGCCCAGAATCACTACACCAATAAAAAACGCCACCCCGCATATTACGGGGTGGCGTTGTTGCTGCTTGATCAAACGATCAGCGGTTCATGCGTGTATCAATCAGCGTTTTGACCACTTCCGGCTCGGCCAGCGTGGATGTATCGCCCAGGTCGCCAAAGTCGTTTTCGGCGATCTTGCGCAGGATACGGCGCATGATCTTGCCCGAGCGGGTCTTTGGCAGACCAGGTGCCCACTGGATGAAGTCAGGGGTCGCGATCGGACCGATTTCCTTGCGGACCCAATTACGTAATTCGGTACGCAGTTCGTCGCTGGACTCGGCGCCGGCGACCAGGGTCACGTAAACGTAGATACCCTGGCCCTTGATGTCGTGCGGGAAGCCGACGACTGCGGCTTCGGCAACCAACGGATGTGAAACCAGCGCACTTTCGACCTCGGCGGTGCCCATGCGGTGACCGGAGATATTCAGCACGTCGTCCACACGGCCGGTGATCCAGTAATAGCCGTCCTCGTCGCGGCGGCAGCCGTCACCCGTGAAGTACCTGCCCTCGAAGGTCGAGAAGTAGGTGTCCACGAAGCGTTGGTGGTCGCCGTAGACGGTGCGCATCTGGCCGGGCCAGCTATCGGTAATCACCAGTTGTCCCGAGGCGGCGCCCTGCAAGGGATTGCCCTGGGCGTCGACGATGTCCAGCTTGATGCCGGGCAACGGGTTACTGGCTGAGCCGGGTTTCAGAGCGGTGGCGCCGGGCAGCGGGCTGATCATGATGCCACCGGTCTCGGTCTGCCACCAGGTATCGACGATCGGGCAACGGCCCTCACCGACGACGTGGTAGTACCACTCCCAGGCTTCCGGATTAATCGGTTCACCAACGGAACCCAGCAGACGCAGGGTCTTGCGCGAGGTGCGCTTGACCGGTTCATCGCCGTCACGCATCAGTGCGCGGATGGCGGTCGGTGCCGTGTAGCAGACATTGACGTTATGCTTGTCGCAAACCTGCCAGAAACGGCTGGTATCGGGATAGTTGGGCACACCTTCAAACATCAGCGTGGTAGCGCCATTGGCCAGCGGTCCATATACGATGTAACTGTGGCCCGTAACCCAGCCCACGTCAGCGGTGCACCAGTAGATATCTCCATCCTGGTAGTCGAAAACGATCTCGTGGGTGAAGGAGGCGTACACCATGTAACCACCCGTGGTGTGCATGACACCCTTGGGTTTACCGGTCGAGCCGGAAGTGTAGAGGATGAACAGCGGGTCTTCGGCGCCCATTTCCTCGCACGGACAATCATCAGAGACATTCGCTTCAACTTCGTGGAACCAGTAATCGCGTCCTTCGGTCATGCCGATATCGCCACCGGTGTTCTGGATGACCAGGACGGACTTGAGATAATCCGTGACGCCATCGCGCTCACACGCGGCGTCGAC
>JAPHTE010000331.1 GCA_026196445.1 Lysobacterales bacterium | reverse complement strand
TCGATCACCAGCCGAAAATCGTCCATCTCCATCTTGGCGAACGACCGGTCACGCAGGATGCCCGCGTTGTTGACCAGGATGTCAATTCGCCCCCAGGCTTTCAGTGTTTCGTCGACCATGCGCTGAACCCCGGCCTCGTCGGCCACGGAGCCCAGGAAGGCACGCGCACGGCCCCCCGCTTCATTGATTTCCTGTGCCACTGCCTCGGCATTGGCGTCCAGGTCATTCACCACCACGCTTGCACCACGTTGCGCCAGCAAGACGGCGTGGGCCTTGCCCAAACCGCCCCCGGCTCCCGTTACGATTGCCACGCGACCAGCCAGATCAATCACGACTCACTCCTTTCCCCGTTACCGGGTGCTGTTGTCAAATTTAAGAGTATTGAGACGGCCTCTGAACGAGGGTCTCGACACGTGCCGAGAATAGCATATGTTGTTATAATATTCACTCACATTTGAACGAATATTAATTTGAGCGTGAAAACAGTTCTGGGCCGATAAGCCCGGGTAACGAAAGCCGCCGGGTTCAGTTTGAAGCCGGCCTCTGGAACACAGCAGGATAAGGATCGCGGTACCACGAACAACACGAGAATGGTTCCGCCGGAAAGTGAGTCCATGTCATAATGATTGTTCACTTTAAGCGTTCCTTTCCTGAAAATTCTTCCGCAAATATGGACGTAACCGTGAAATCATCCCTACCCGCAAGAATATTGACCACCCTGCTGATGACCATCGCACTGCCCGCGCCAGGTGACGGTGGGTCTGAAGCCGAGACGTGGAACGTCGAGGCACTGGAACCTGCGTTCGAGTACGCGAAGGAACAGCGGTCCAGCGCCCTCGTGATCGTGCAGGACGGCGAGGTCATCGCCGAACGTTACTGGATCCCGTCCGCCGCCGAGCGCTCTCCCTACCGGTTGATGGTGTGGGAACCAACCGCCGGCGGGGAGCCCGTGGAGGACGTCGCGTCTTTACAAAAGAGCGTGGTCTCTATCCTGGCCGGAATAGCCATCGACCGCGGTCTGCTCGAAATCGACGCACCTGTATCGAAATACATTGGCGCCGGTTGGAGCAAGGTCACTCCGGAGCAGGAATCGGGGATCCGGGTGAATCACCTGCTGTCGATGACGAGCGGGCTCGACATTCAGCGCGAGTACGTGGCAGACGCAGGTACCCGTTGGCAGTACAACACCAACGTGTACAGCCGGTTGGTGGATGTGCTGGAGAAAACTACGGGCAAGGGCATCGGCGAGTTGACAAAAGACTGGCTGACGGATCCGCTTGGCCTGCCCGACACGGCTTGGCGAAAAAGACCATGGGTTACACCCCAGATGGACGCCAACGAACTGGGGCTCTACACGACGGCGCGCGACCTGGCGAAGGTCGGCCAGCTGGTCATGTCCGGTGGAATGTGGGATGACAAGCGGATTGTCTCCGGCGGCTACGTTGAGACAATGACCAGCCCGTCACAAACGCTGAATCCCGCCTACGGGTACCTCTGGTGGCTGAACGGGACACCGCTTCGTATGCAGCCGAACGATACGGGACACAAAGTGTTAGTTCCAGCTGCACCAGCAGACCTGTACGCAGGCCTGGGCTACCTGGGGCGCAAGCTGTACGTCGTGCCGAGTCTTTCCACCGTCGTCGTGCGCCTGGGTGATGAACCGGCCAAAGACTTCAACCAGCAATTGTGGCTGCGGTTGATGGAGGCGTCTCCGGCCGGACCCGCCTGCGAGCAGTGCGATACGCCGGTTGCCGATCGGCCCAGCGACGCACAGGGCCACGACGGAAAGTTCATCAGTTGGCGCGAACACATTATCGACGACCCGACCCGTGGCGTGGCTGATCTTTCGGGTAGCGACGGGCTCGCGATGGCGGACCTGGATGGTGATGGCTTCGAGGACATCGTTTCTGTCCATGAATCTGACACGGTCTACGACGGGCGCCCCGTGGGGCACGTCCGTATCGCCTGGGGTTCTGCGGATCCGGATAGCTGGGATCTGTCGACGCTGGCATTCGGAGTCGAGGCAGCGGCGGCCGAAGACGTCACGCTGGCCGACTTCAACGGTGACGGGGATATCGACGTGGTGGTGGCCTGTGAGCTTGCACACCTGGTCTACTTCGATAACCCCGGCCCGGGTGCACGCAGCAGGACTTGGAAGCGCGTCATTATCCCGGTTACGCGAGATCGGGGTTCGTATATCCGTGCCTTTGCCGCGGACTTCGACGGTGATGGCCGGCCCGAAGTCGCGGCAGCCAACAAAGGTGAACAGAACCCGGACCCGCACTCTGAAAAAATCACCAGCTTCTCGCTTTACCTGCCGCCGGAGAATCCTTTGGACGGGGACAACTGGCGCGAGCTGATCCTGGGTCAAGCCAGGATCCCCATCAACTCTGAGCCGGTTGACCTGGACATGGATGGTGACCTGGATATCGTAGCGGGCTCCCGCGCAGAAAGCCGGGTGTTGTGGTTCGAAAATCTCGGCGACCTCAGGTTCGTCGAACACGCCATCAACCTGGTCAACCCACCCGACGACATCTTCATTACCGGCTTCAACATGGATTACGCCGACCTGAACCATGATGGCCGCCTGGACATCGTATCAACGGCGTGGTGGAACGCGATCGTGGTGATGTACCAGCCCGCGGACAAGCGTGAAAAATGGCAATGGTCAACTCTTGGCAGCGCCGGCCCGGACCAGATGGTCAGTGTACGCCTGGCTGACATCGACGGGGACGGGGACCTTGATATCTTCACGGGTTCTTACAGCCGCGGCCCACGCGACCGGGACGGCCCGTTGGTCGGCGTCAACGATCCTCTCGGCCGAATCGCCTGGTGGGCCAACCCGGGCACAGTGAAAGAGCCCTGGATACAGCACGATATCTCGCGACGCAAGCGTGGCATGTATGACAAGTGGTTACTGCGCGATCTCGACGGTGACGGCGACCTGGATGCAGTCGGCACCCGCGGCAACAGCGAACCCTACGATGGTGTGATCTGGCTGGAGCAGGTCCGGACCGACGAACCCACGAGGCGTTTCATTGACGCGCGGACCATCGACAGCCAGGAGATGCCCTTGCCGGAGTAATAGCGACAAGCGCAACAATTCCATTTGCGGAGCAGGTCCGTGATCCCCCCAAAACCGGCATGATCTGGTATAATATTCATTCACATTTGAACTAATATTATTTATCATGTGAAAATAATCCTGGATCGCGCGATAATACGGCGTGTGCGGTCTGGTCCATTGGCTGCAAACACTTTGCGACAGTCTGAACAGAAGGGATTACGAGGGATATTTTGTGAAAGTTCACGCTGGAAGAAGCCGGGCATCGTGTTTAAGCTCAAACCACCTACCTGATCTTTAGAATCATGCAACATTACGAATTAACAATAGACAAGATTCTGGACCACGCCGCCAAGTGGTGCAGCGGACGCGAAGTCATATCGGCCGATGCTGGTAAAGTTATGCAAAGGGTTAGCTATTCGGAATTGCGGACACGTAGCAATCACCTTTCCGGCGCCCTGAAAGCGCTGGGGTTAAAGCATGGTGACCGTGTAGGAACCCTGGCGTGGAACACGCTCGACCACTTCGAAATGTACTTCGCAATCATGGGCGCCGGCTACGTTTGCCACACGCTCAACCCCCGGTTCACGGTCGCCCACCTTGTAGCCATCATCAACGAGGCGCAGGATCGTATCCTCGCGGCCGCCTCCAACCTGCTGCCCCTGGTGGCCAAAATC
>JAPHTE010000414.1 GCA_026196445.1 Lysobacterales bacterium | reverse complement strand
TACGAAGGTCACATTGTTTAACATTTGAGAGCTCCGGAACCGGAAAAATACATACTACCAGACGGCCAGCCTATTGTGGGAGCTTATCTCCGGGCGATGCAATTGATCCGCTACTTTGAAACCGGGACAGGACTTTGAACAGGACTTATATTTTGATGATGAGCACATTGATGTCTTTTTCAACGCAGGCGTTTACGCCGAAAACACTCTGGGATATCTGGCCGGAAGCACGTTTCGAAACAACCGCCGCACCCTGTCTGCGCCACGCTCGGCTGATGGAGAGCCTGCAGCGACTCGAGTCGCGTCATGAGGGTGAATTGCGAGTAAAGGAGATCGGTCAGTCGGTATTGGGGCGGCCGATTCAACTGGTTACCCTTGGGAAGGGTGATGAAAAAATCCTGCTTTGGTCACAGATGCATGGTGATGAACCATCGGCAACACCGGCTTTGCTCGATATCGCCAACTATCTCCTGGAACATGCCGATGACCCGGTGGCCCGTTCAATACTGGACAAATACACGCTGTTGATGATTCCGATGTTGAACCCCGACGGTGCCGAAGTATATGAGCGATTCAACGCACAGGGTATCGATATCAACCGTGACGCTTTACGCCTGGTGACACCCGAAGGCAGGTTACTGAAGCGTATACGCGACGAGTATGAACCGATGCTGGGATTCAATCTGCACGATCAGAACCGCAGGCACGCCGTGGGTGATACCGGCCAGGTTGCCGTCAACGCCTTGCTGTCGGTCTCGGGTGACCCCGCAAATACACTGACACCCGGCAGAAAACGCACAAAGCGGGCCTGTGTTGCGATCGTTGAAGCATTGGAACCTTTTTTCCCGGGTGGAATGGCTCGTTATGATGAAGGTTGGAGCCCACGGGCGTTTGGCGACAACATAACGGCCTGGGGTACGCCCGTCGTATTGATTGAGAGTGGCGGGGTTCCTCCGGATCACGACCTGACCGATCTCACGAGAAACAATTTCGTTGCGATCCTGATGGTGCTCAAAGGCCTGGCCGAGGACGACCTCAACAGTTACGACCCGCAAGTCTACGAGCGCTTAGACCGTAATCAATCCGAATCCTGGTCGGATGTCATGGTTACCGGTGGTTCCGTATTGCAACCGGGTACTCCCACCGCGTACCGTGCTGACCTCGCATTCAATATTTTTCGCAGTGACCAGCAAATTGCCGGTTGTGCAGATGTGACCCGTAATCCCTCGGAAATATACCTGCTGGGTGACAGCAAGTTTCATGGTTCCGGAACACGTATCGATGCATCCGGCAATGTCTTGCTGCCGTCCTTTGACGTTGGAATTCATGGCTGGGAGCGGGGCCAGTGGCTCGACACAAAAAACCTTGCCCGCCTGGCTCGCCTGGGAGTGGGCATGATCTACTGGGCGGTCAACAAGGTACAGCAGCAGGCAGCGCTTGATGTTGCCAGCGGGCATGACCACAATGGTTTGCCACGTATCAAGGTATTGGTCAATCCTGCAGGCTTGCCCCCCATTGTTCTTACCGGACCACCAGAGCCGGCTGCAGCGTCATCGTGGCATGCCACTTTGCAGGCTTTGGGTGTGAAGCGTCCGACCGAAGCTGATTCCATGAGTCAGCTGTGGATGGAGACGGCCGAGCACAAGGCGGGTTCAGCACGCCTGAGAAAATCGCAAGCGGCTTCCTTCCTGATCGTAAAGCCCGCGCCTGGCGGTCAGATAAATGACAGTCGCGCTGAAATTGTATCGATATGGCTGGATGGCCAGCAAGTCACCCCTGGCGAAATGGTTGACCAGTAGGACAAGCGTTACGAAGTAACTTTTCTCACCTGAAAATTACTCCGCTAATGCGGTGTCCAGGCCAATGATTTCATCGTAACCAGGGCGCTTACGGATGACCATGAAGCGATCGTCATCCACCAGCACTTCCGGCACCAGTGGCCTGGTGTTGTAGGTCGATGCCATCACTGCGCCATAAGCCCCTGCATTCATGATCGCAACCAGGTCCCCCGATTGTAACGGGGGTAACTGGCGGCCGTAGGCAAAGGTGTCGCCGGTTTCACAAATGGGCCCGACAACCTGAAAGGCACGATGCTCACCCGACGCGGGCTCGACCGCCAGAATTTCGTGATAGGCATCGTACATACTGGGTCTCAACAGGTCATTCATACCCGCGTCGATGATCAGGAACTCATCGCGTTCGCCCCGTTTCAGGTATATGACCTCGGACAAAAGAATACCAGTATTGCCGACCATGGAACGGCCGGGTTCAACCAGAATACGGCAACCCAGCCCGCCAAGAATGTTGTTTGCCAGCGCCGCATAATCGGCCAGTTCAGGTGGTTGCGGACCGTCAACTTCATAGGAGATGCCCAGCCCCCCACCAATGTCCAGCACGGAAATTTCATGCCCCTGCGCCCGTAGTACCCCGGTTAATTCAGCCAGACAATTGAAGGCCTGCTCAAACGGCGCCAACTCGGTGAGTTGTGAGCCGATGTGCAAATCAATACCTTGTACCCTGATGCCGGCCAGCTCCGCTGCGCGTGCATAGGTGGCGGGAATACTGCTCCACGCTATGCCAAATTTGTTGCTTGCCTTGCCCGTGGATATTTTGGCGTGGGTATGGGCATCAATATCCGGGTTGATGCGAACTGCAACCGGTGCGGTTTTACCCATCGACAGGGCAACCTCATTGAGCAATTCCAGTTCCGGTTCCGATTCAACATTGAATTGGAAGATACCCTGTTGCAATGCGAAGCGCATTTCCCTGGACGTTTTTGCTACACCGGAGAAGACGATTTTTTCTGCCGGGATACCCGCTTGCAACGCCCGTCTGAGCTCACCTTCAGAAACCACATCCGCACCCGAACCCATTTTGGCCAGCAAGCCGATAATTGCCTGGTTGGTATTGGCTTTGACGGCATAACAAACCTGCGAGTTTTCCGGCTTGAAATGTTTGATGTAGGTTTGATAGTTATGTCGCAAGGCGGATGCCGAGTAGCAATAGACCGGTGTCTGAACCTGTTGGGCTATCTTTTCCAGCGCCACATTTTCGGCGTAAAACTGTCCTTCATGGTAATCAAAAAAAGCCATGGAAATGCTCTCGCCCGCGCTATGAGAAACAGGGGATTATTATAGACGCGCTCGATTTGAATGTATAACAACTAAAGCCAACAATACCGACCCCGGCAGACTGGTTTTCATGCCTATACCTGGCCCGAAAAATCACCGCTGAAATGTTGAACTCCTGCCAGCTTGCAGTGACAATGGCGTGGCCAATTTATGACGTGGTTATATTCGCGACGAGGGTCGTTAAACAGTCGTTGCAAGACAACCAATTCAAAAACACTGACATTCTTATTTTTCAAGGGGATATCATGTTCGAACAAATAAAGTCGGCCAGTCAACGCCTGCAAGGACACGCCCACCAAACCCCGGTGCACAGCTCCAGGACCCTGAATGAAATGCTCGGCGCGCAAGTATTTTTTAAATGCGAGAACTTTCAAAGAGTCGGCGCATTCAAATTTCGCGGGGCGTTTAACAGTATTGCCCTGCTATCGGACAGTCAAAAGCAAAAAGGTGTGATTACCTATTCATCCGGCAATCATGCGCAAGCCATCGCTTGTGTCGGCAAACTGCTCGGGGTGGCAACCACTATTGTGATGCCGAGCGATGCCCCGGCCATTAAACTCGCAGCCACCAGGGCTTATGGTGCACGCGTGATTGAGTACGAACCGAAAACCCAAACCAGGGAAGCGGTTGCCGCGGATATTTTGGCTGAAGACGATCTGTCTTTGATCCCGCCGTTTGATTATGCCGATGTGATTGCAGGACAGGGCACGGCGGCTTTGGAATTTTTGCAGACCCATCCTCATATTCAGTCAATGCTGGCACCATGTGGCGGCGGCGGCCTGTTGAGCGGCACCGCGATTGCCTGTAAGAACGTCAATCCC
>JAPHTE010000429.1 GCA_026196445.1 Lysobacterales bacterium | reverse complement strand
GGACTTGTGTTTCGCCTGCAAATTCAAATGGCTCGAAGTACGGAAAGCGGCGAATGCGTGACGACCTTCCAGGTCGCTATCAGTCCGCTGATGCCGACGAACACCATACCCAGTACCGGGCCTGTCAGCCACAGGGCAGGGCTGAAATGATACGCCAGGTCGTAAATATTGATTGCCAGGTACCAGGCGGCCAGGCTTGCTCCGGTTGCCGCCAGCACGCCGGCCAGAAGGCCGATGGCTATAAACTCGACCACCACGCCGGTCAGTACGCGTTTGCGGGACGCGCCCAGGGCGCGCAGTATCGCGCTCTCGAAGCTGCGCTCATCAAGGCTGGACTGCACGGCTGCCCACAACACGGCCAGGCCGGCGAACAGCGTGAACAGGAACACCGCCTGCACGGCCATCGAGGCCTTGTCCATGACGTCCCGTACCTGTTGCAGGGTGGCGTCGAGGTCGATAACGGTGACGCTGGGGAACTCGCGCATCATCTCGAGCAAATTGTGGTCGTCGTCCGGGCGCGCATACAGTGCGCTGATATAGCTGGCAGGAAAACCCTTGAGCGTGGAGGGAGAAAACACCATGAAAAAGTTGGGCCGGAAGGAATCCCACTCCACGGTTCTGAAGCTGGTGACCGTGGCGCTGACCGGTTCCCCTGCAATGTCGAAACTGATTTCGTCACCCAGCTTCACCCCCAGCTCACTGCCGAAGTCCACCTCCACTGAAACCTCGTGATTCGGGGTATCGGGCGGCCACCACTCGCCCTCTGTCAAGCGGTTGTCAGCCTGCATGGCTGTGGCGAAGCTGAGGTTGGATTCCCGTTTCGCCCAGCGTTCACCTTGTGGGTCTTCGAAGGTGATCTGGTTGACGTCCTCGCCATTGATCGCAGTCATCCGGGCGCGGACCATCGGCACGAAACGTGGCACCTGCATCTCTCGCTGTTCCAGGAACTGCTGCATGAGCGGAACTTCGTGTGGTTGGATATTGATCAGGAACTGGTTTGGTGCATCCACCGGCAGGCTTTCGCGCCAGTTGTCCATCAGGTCGTTACGCACCAGCGTCAGTAACAGCAGGACCATCAGCCCGAGACCGAAAGCAACGACCTGGAAGACGCTCTCGCGTCCGCGGCGACTCAAGTTTGCAAGGCCATAACGCCAGGCGACGCCCGCCACGCCTCGGAAGCGCCCTGTCATCCTGACCAGCAACCACCCGGCCAAACCCAGCACCACAAAGGTGCCTGCAGCACCGGCGGCGATACCCAGCACCAGGCCGATATCGCGCACCATCCATTCGAGCAAGGCCAGTACGGCGACCACGCCTGCCAGGTATGAAATGCCGTACCGCACCGGTGGCGGGCTGACGTCGTTGCGCAATACACGCAAGACCGGTGTGCGGCCCATCTGCACCAGGTCCGGCAGCGCAAACCCGCACAAAATGAACAGGGCGGTCACCAGGCCAAGCAGGACCGGCGCCATGCCGGGTGGCGGCAATTGCTGCGCTATCAGGTCACGGGTAATCCAGGCCAGGACCTCCTGCGACAGGTAGCCCAGCACAATACCCACGATGGCGCCGATAACTGTCAGCATGAACAGCTGCAACAGGTTCAGCCTGAGGATGAAGCCCTGTTGTGAACCCAGGCATTTGAGCAGGGCTATCCGGTCCCGGTGGCGGATGGCGTAACGCCTGGCAGACATCGCGACGGCAACGGCCGCCAGCAGCACGCTGACCAGCGAGGCCAGGTTCAAAAACCGCCCGGAGCGTTCCATGGCCGAACGGATCTGCGGGTTGGTGTCCTGGATATCACTGAGACGTTCACCCGGTGCCAGGATCGTCTCGAGTTCGGGCTTGAATGCATCGATGTCTGTGCGCGACCCCGCAAATAGCATACGGTAGGAAACGCGGCTGCCGGGCTGGACCAGGCCGGTGGCATCGAGATCATCCATGTTGATTAAAAGCGTCGGGGCGAGATCGACGAACTGCCAACCCTGGTCCGGCCGGAAATCCAGCACCTTGCTGACCTTTAAGCTGGCAGTGCCGACCTTGATCACGTCACCAGCATCGGCGCCCAGGCGTGCCAGCAGACGGGTGGTGGCCCACGCTTCTCCGGGCGCCGGAATGGCGTCGGTTTCAAAGGCCTCACCCAACAGGTTGGCGGAGGTTTTCAAGCGGCCGCGCAAGGGATAGCCAGCAGTGACCGCGCGCACGGCCGACAAGGTGCTGGTGTCGCCTGCAAACACCACGCTTGGCATGGAGGTGACAGCGGCGGTTTTTAAGCCGGCCGCCTTGGCTTGCTCGAGATAGCTCGCAGGTAACGGCTGGCTCGAGCCCAGGCGTAAATCCGCTGCCAGCGATTCGGCAGCACGCAGTTCCACGGCGTGACCGACGCGGTCGGTCAGAAATGCCACCGCGGTCAGCGAGGTCACGGCGATGACCAGTGCAATACTCAGCACCGACAGTTCCCCGGAACGCCAATCCCTGAGCAACAGGCGCCAGGCTAGCGTCGATACCCGCTTATTGCCGAGTCCCGCCATCAACTGCCCTGCACCGATGGTTGCCTGGCGCGGATGCGGCCCGCTTCCATGTGTATGATGCGGTCGCAGCGCTGCGCCAGGCCCAGGTCGTGGCTGACCAGCACCAGTGTAGTGCCGTATTCCCGGTTCATGCGAAACAGGATGTCGATGATCGTCTCGCCCGTCTGCTGGTCGAGATTACCGGTCGGCTCATCGGCAAACAACACCGTCGGCTGTGTCACATAGGCCCTGGCGATGGCCACGCGTTGCTTTTCACCACCGGATAACTGGCGCGGGTAATGACCGGCCCGTTCTGCCAGGCCGACGTTTCCGATGGCCTGCAAGGCCGCGGTGCGCGGTTGTTCATGGCTGGCCAGTTCCAGCGGCAGCATGACATTTTCCAGCGCCGTGAGCGATGGGATCAGGTGGAAAGACTGGAATACGAATCCGACCTCGTCCGCACGCAGCGCGGCACGGCCGTCTTCGTCCAGTGCCGTGAGTTCGGCGTCGCCGAGCCAGACCTTACCCGAGCTCGGCAGATCGAGACCGGCCAACAAACCCAACAGGGTCGATTTGCCTGCCCCGGATGCGCCGACGATGGCGATGCGCTCACCGTGACTGACTTGCAGGCTGACCTGGTCTAATATGGTCAACATCCCTTCCGGGCTGGTCACGGTCTTGCTGAGGACCTCGGCCCGCAGGGCAAAATCCCTTGTTTCTTTTGCTGGTGTGTTCATGAGAGTTATTCTAGCTGTTTTGTTGTCCTTTATGAGCCTGTTTGCGCAGGCTGCAACGGTTGAAAATACGCCGGTTATCGTCGTCCTGGGCGATAGCCTCAGCGCTGGATACGGCATGGACCGGGAAGAATCCTGGGTCGAATTGCTCAAAATCCGCCTGCATCAAACTGGTCACAGCTACACCGTTCTCAACTCCAGTATCAGCGGCGATACGACCCAGGGTGGTCTGAGCCGCCTGCCACGTCTGTTGCAACGTTACCAGCCTGAATTCGTCCTGGTAGAACTTGGCGGCAACGACGGTCTGCGTGGTCTCAAGCCGGAAGTTACCCGCCAGAACATCCGCGATATCATCCTGCTGAGCCAATCAAACGGCGCGCGCGTATTGCTGACGGGTATCAGGCTGCCACCCAATTACGGTGAGGCCTACCTCGAGCAATTCGAATCCATTTACGCCGATCTTGCCGCTGAATACAGCACATTGCTTGTGCCATTCTTCATGGATGGCGTTGTTTTTGAACCCGGCATGTTGCAGGCGGATGGCATTCACCCAAGCGCCGAGGCCCAATCCGTTTTGCTTGAAAATGTCTGGCGCGTGCTGGCGCCGGAACTGGATCGCTGAAGGGTATATTGTTTTCTAAATTCGGGTATGATCTAGGCCGCAAACTGCACCAGTTGGACTCGTAACACTTTTTTAAGGAGGTTTATTTATGCAACGTCTGTTTTCTGCAGTGATCGTCCTGCTTTGCTCCACTGCCGTGATGGCCGGTGGGCAAACCCCCGGCGAACGCGTCGCCAAGGCCATGGTGGGTGAGCACCGCTCCGAGGCCAATATCGCCCGTAATATGTATCGGCACCCGGTCGAAACCCTCGAGTTCTTCGGCCTGGAAGACGGTATGACAGTGATGGAAATCTGGCCCGGCGGTGGTTGGTACACCGAAATTCTGGCTCCAGCCATACGTGACCATGGCAAACTGGTCATTGCAACCTGGGATCCGGCTGTTGAAGGGCAGTCAGAATACCGTTACACGCTGCCCGAAAAGATGAAGGAAACCTTCGCCAAGTACCCAGAAGTCTATGACCAGGTGGAAACCGTCTACTATTCGCCACCCGAGTCTGCATCGCTGGGTGATGCGGATTCCATTGACATGGTGCTGACTTTCCGTAATACACACGGCTGGGCAAACGCCGGCATGGCCCAAGATGTTTTCAACGAGTTTGCGCGCGTGCTCAAACCGGGTGGTGTATTGGGTGTCGTTCAGCACCGGGCCGCACCGGGCACAAGCCTGGAAGACGCTCTCAAAGGCGGATACGTGCCTGAAGAGGACGTCAAGGCATTTGCTGCCAACGCGGGTCTGGTGTTTGAGGAAAGCTCGGAAATCAACGCTAATCCGAAAGACACCAAGGACCATCCAAAAGGCGTTTGGACCTTGCCACCGACCCTGCGTTTGAAAGACGTGGACAGGGAAAAGTACCTGGCCATCGGTGAAAGCGACCGCATGACCATGCGTTTCAGGAAACCCCGCTAAAACCGGACCAATGCTGACGAAATTGCGATACGCCCTGCAGGGCAGCGTCGTATTGCTGATCATTTCAACGAGCACCATCGTCATTACGGTGGTGCTCTTTTTACTGTCGTTTGTCAAGTTCCTGGCGCCCGTGGGCAAACCGCGGAATTTCATGAACCGGCTGTTTGCCTGGCTCGCCGAGCTGTGGATTTCGATCAATAAAACGATAACCGGATTCTACCGGCACATGGAGTGGGACATCCGTCTGCCGCAAGGGCTGGATCGCAAAGGCCGCTACCTGGTTTTTTGCAACCACCAGTCGTGGGTCGACATCGTCGTCCTGCAGCACTGCCTGAATCGCCGCGCGCCATTTATGCGTTTTTTACTCAAGCAGCAGCTTATCTGGGTGCCATTCCTGGGCTTTGCCTGGTGGGCGCTGGACATGGCGTTTTTGAAACGTTACAGCCGTGAAGAACTGCTCAGGAACCCTTCACTGGCTGGCAAGGACCTGGAAAACGCCGCCCGGGCCTGCGAGAAGCTCAAACACGTCCCGGTCTCCATGATGACGTTTCCCGAGGGTACTCGCTTCACGCCGGAGAAAAGACGGCGGCAGAATTCTCCGCACCTGCACCTTTTGAAACCGCGGTTTGGTGGTATCGGGCAGGTCCTGTATTCTTTCGATGATGCGCTGGAGTGGCTGATTGACGTTACCATTGTCTATCCACAGGGCACACCCACTGCCTGGCAGCTGATCTCGGGACAGCTTCGAAAAATCATCGTCGACATCCGGTTACGGCCCATCGATGCGGACATACGTGGTTACGACTTTCGCCAGGACAGAG
>JAPHTE010000090.1 GCA_026196445.1 Lysobacterales bacterium | reverse complement strand
TTGCCGGTGCCGGAGGCTTCCTTGCCGGCGGTGGAAATCTGCGCAGAAAGATCGGCGGCAGGACAGATCAACTCCATTCCTGACACGTTGTAGTCCGGGTAGAACACCAGTTGCAGGCGGCCCTTCATGGCGGGGTCTGTGTTGATCACCCCGGCCACGTTGTTGATCAACTTGATAATGTTCTTGGCCATTTTATAGCCGGGTGCTGCCTTGCCGCCGATAATGATGGTGCGCGGCGGCAACTCCTCGCCGTCACCACGCTGGATCCGGTCATAGAGGTGCACGGCATGCAACACGTTGAGCAACTGGCGTTTGTATTCGTGGATGCGCTTGACCTGCACGTCAAACAGGCTCAAAGGATTCACCACTATTCCCGTCTTGTTCCTGATATTGACAGCCAGACGCTCCTTGTTGGCCTGCTTAACGGCACGCCACGCTGCCTGGAATTCATCGTCATCGGCCAGCGGCTTCAGCTCTTCCAGCAACTCCAGCCGGGTGATCCATCCATCGCCTATACGCGTGCTGATCAAGCTGGTTAAACCGGGGTTACAGGCCGCCAGCCAACGTCGCTGGGTAACGCCGTTGGTCTTGTTATTGAACTTCTGCGGCCACAGGCTGGCGAAATCCCTGAACAGGCCCTGTTGCAGCAACCTCGAGTGTAACTGAGCGACGCCATTGACTGAAAAACTGCCGACGATCGCCAGGTAGGCCATGCGTATGACTTTTTCAGGTGCTTCCTGGATGATCGACATCCGTGACAGGATTTCGAGGTCACCGGGCCAGTAACGGCTGACCTCTGTAAGAAACCTCGCGTTGATCTCAAAGATAATCTCGAGCAAGCGCGGCAGCAACTGTTCGAACATTGCGACCGGCCAGGTTTCCAGCGCCTCGGGCAGCAGGGTGTGGTTGGTATAGGCCATCGTGGTGGTCGTGATGCTCCAGGCCTCATCCCACTCCATACCATGCTCGTCCATCAACAGGCGCATCAGTTCCGGCACTGCGATCGCCGGGTGCGTGTCATTCAACTGGAAACAGTGTTTGTCGGCGAAGCCATTGAGGTCGGGTCCATTCTGACTGATCCAGTCGTCCAGGATATCCTGCAAACTCGCAGAAGCGAGGAAATATTGCTGACGCAGACGCAACTCACGGCCAGTCTCGGTTGCAGCGTTGGGATACAACACCATGGTGATGTTCTCGGCCTCGTTCTTGGCCGCGACCGCATCGGTGTAACCACCGGCGTTGAACTCCTCGAGGTCAAACTCGTCCGTCGCCGCAGCCGACCACAAGCGCAGCGTATTGACGACATTGTTGCGGTAACCCGGAATCGGCAGGTCATACGGTATTGCGAGCACGTCGTGGGTATCGATCCAGTTGACACGGGTGCGGCCCATTGAGTCTTTGATATGCACCACGCGACCACCGAACCTGATCGTGCGTGCACGTTCGATGCGCTCGATTTCCCAGGGGTAACCTTCTCTCAACCATGGGTCGGGCGCCTCGATCTGCCGACCGCCCTCGATGCGCTGGTGAAACATCCCGTACTGGTAGCGGATACCGTAACCCGTGACCGGCAAACCCAGCGTGGCGCAACTGTCCAGGAAACAGGCAGCGAGGCGGCCGAGGCCGCCGTTGCCCAGACCCGCGTCGTGTTCCTGCTGGTGGATGTCCTCGATTTCGATCCCCAGCTTTCCAAGCGCCTTCGCAGCCTCCCGGGTCATGTCCAGGTTCAGCAACGCGTTCCTGAGCAAGCGCCCCATCAGGAATTCTAGGGACAGGTAACAGGTGCGTTTACCACGCTTTTTTTCCAGGCGGTTACGGGTTTTGTTCCAGCGTTCCATCAAGCGGTCACGCGTGGCGTATACCAGTGCCTGGTAGAAAAAATGCTCCTTCCTGCGCACCGTGCGTCTTCCCAATACCCGGCTGTGATAGTGGATGGCATCGGCGAGGATGGCATCAGAATCCATGCCAAGTGCCGGTGGATTCAATAACTCCATGTCCCCCGCGTTTTCGGGCTTGGGCCGTTCGATCATGTATTTACTCTCCGCGATTCCCTTTGACGGGCTATTTTATTTTCAACATTAATGTGGCCAGGGGTGGCAGGTCAATTTGCAGGGACTGCGATCTTCCATGTGCGGTAACCCCCTCGCTGTGGATGGCGCGGGAGATGCCGACACCACTGCCGCCGTACTCGACGGCGTCGGTATTGAACAGCTCGACATAATCCCCGGTCTCGGGAACGCCAAAACGATAGCCGTGGCGCACCAGTGGCGTAAAGTTGCTGACACAGATGACGAAGCTGCCGTCAGCAGCCCTGCGCAACCAGCAAAAGACGCTGCTGTCGGCGTCCTGCCAATCGATCCAATCAAAACCCTCGGTACTGAAATCCCGCTCGTACAGTGCAGGGGTTGCCCGGTAAACCTTGTTCAGGTCGCGCACCAACGTTTGCACACCCCGGTGTTTCGCCTGTTCCAGCAAGTGCCAATCCAGGGACTTGTCATGGTTCCATTCCCTTTCCTGTGCGATTTCCGCGCCCATGAACAGGAGCTTTTTGCCCGGGTGTGCATACATGAAGCCGTAATAAGCCCGCAGATTGGCGAATCGCTGCCAGTCGTCGCCCGGCATCCGGCCTAGCAGGGAGCGCTTACCGTGCACCACCTCGTCGTGTGACAGTGGCAATACGAAATTCTCATCAAACGCGTATATCAGGCCAAAGGTCATCTTGTCGTGGTGGTATTTGCGGTGCACCGGATCTTCGGCCATGTACTTGAGGGTGTCGTTCATCCATCCCATGTTCCACTTGAAGGTAAACCCCAGCCCACCCACATCGGTCGGATGCGAAACCCCCGGCCAGGCCGTGGATTCCTCGGCATAGGAAGTCGCCTTGTAGCGGTGAATCACTTCGTTTAAGGCACGCACAAAATCCACCGCCTCCAGGTGTTCATTGCCACCGTAAATATTGGGCGACCACTCGCCCTTCTTGCGTGAATAATCCAGGTAGAGCATGGAAGCAACCGCATCGACCCGCAACGCATCGATATGGAACTCGTCGATCCAGTACAACGCACTGCCAATCAGGTAGTTGATCACCTCGCGGCGGCCGTAATTGAAAATCAAGGTACCCCAGTCGGCGTGCTCACCTTTTTTCGGATCCTCGTGTTCGTAAAGCGCCGTGCCGTCAAAGCGGCGCAGGCCGTGCTCATCCCTGGGGAAATGGGCAGGTACCCAGTCCATGATCACCGTGATCCCTGCCTGGTGCAGCTGGTCAACCAGGTAGCGGAAATCATCCGGTTTACCAAAGCGTTGGGTGGGCGCGTATAAACCGATCGGCTGGTAGCCCCAGGAGCCGTCGAAAGGGTGTTCGGTGACCGGTAAAAGTTCTACGTGGGTAAAGCCCATATCCCGAACATAAACCACCAGTTCATCGGCCAGTTCCCGGTAGGACAGGAATCCGTTATCACCTTTGCCGCGCCGCCAGGATCCAAGGTGCACCTCGTAGATACAAACGGGTTTATCCAATTCCGGAATACTGGTCCTGCCTGCCTGCCAAGCCTGGTCCTGCCACTTGTAACGGCTGCTGTAGACCACCGAGGCGTTGCCGGGTGGCCCTTCGTGGTACTGGCCCACCGGGTCTGATTTGAATGGCAGGAGCCTGCCTTTCCGGTCGAGCATTTCGAACTTGTAATGTGCTCCGGGGGTGACGCCGGGAATAAAAATCTCCCAGATACCATTGCCCGGGTGCAGGCGCATGACATGAAGGCGCCCGTCCCAGTCGTTGAAATTCCCGATCACGCTGATGCGTGAAGCATTGGGCGCCCAAACAGAAAAAAATGTGCCGTCGACGCCGAGCAGTTTCGTCGCGTGTGCGCCCATTTTTCTGAAAATGTCCCGGTGAGAACCTTCACCCAGCAAGTACAGGTCCAGGTCCCCGAGTACCGGCGGGAATCGGTAGACGTCCTCCACGTCGAGGCTGCCACCATTTATAAATTTAATGCGCAGACGGTAGTTCCGTTTGCGCTGTGGCATTTCGATCTCGAAGATACCACCGGGGTGCACCCGTTCCATGGGCAGGGCATCGGCGTCATTGACCAGCAAGGCGACCGACTGTGCTTGTGGTTGCAAGGTCCGTACGA
>JAPHTE010000169.1 GCA_026196445.1 Lysobacterales bacterium | reverse complement strand
TGAGCTATGCACTTTTTGTGGGAGCGGCGTCTGACCTCCAGGGAAGCAGGAAATACAGGGGGTTGTCGGGAATAATCCCTGCCTGCCGCGATTTGCTTTTTGTGGGAGCGGCGTCTCGCCGCGATTGTGCTAGATATCGTCACCCCGGGCTTGACCCGGGGCCCATTTTTTCTTTACCTGTCTAAAACTGGATTCCGGATCGCACTGCGCTTGTCCAGAATGACAAAAAATATTTATAAGCCGCGCCTGTCCGCAAACTAACCTTGCTCAACATCCCGGTTTAAATCACCGACACGCATGTTCAACTGCTGCAGCGCAATCACGCCGGAAACCATCACATAAGCCCAGCTGATGATGTGGAAGATCACCGAGCCCGCCAACGCATCGCTCTCGGCAATGCCGTAAGGCGCCAGGGCCAGTACAAAGGCCAATTGTATGGTGCCAAAAAAACCGGGAGCCGCCGGCAAGGCAACCGCGAGGACCGTCGCGGCCAGCGTTATCACCGCAACCGCCATGCCAACCTCAACCCCCACAGATTCCAGCGCTGCAAACACTGCCAAGCCAACCAGCGCCCACTGCAGCAATGATAAGACCACGCTGCGAATAACCAGCCGGGTCGATGTCATCGAGTGCATGGCAGACAAGGCCAGCAACAGTAATTCCAATACGCGCTCTACAAACCGATCCGGCAAGGGTTTCAGCAGCCAACCGGTGAACCGCAGCATGGGCTCTTCAAAACGCAGGAAAATAAAGATGACCAACCAGGCAAACAGCGTGAGACCTAACAACACATAACCAGCCGGGACTAGCTGTTCGGAAATGGCGCTGCCCAGGACCAAAGCACCGCCAAACAACACGGCAATCGTCGAAAAATCGAGCAGCCGCTCCAGCACGATGGTGGCGAGTACCTGTGTCTTGCTGACCAAATACAACTTTGAGCCGACGTACATGCGCACGAACTCACCGAGGTGCGCGGGCAGAATGTTGTTGGCAAAAAAGCCGGTCATCATCACCGGGTAAGCCTGGGTGGTAGTGACGCGCTTGACCGGTTCAAGCAGGTCACGCCAACGCATGGCCTTAAACCAGTAATGCACCATGTATGACACGAGCACCACGGCCATCCAGCCCAAGTCGGCTGACAGGACTGCATTGGCCAAAGCGGAGAAATCGACGTTGCGTAGCGCAAAGTAGAATGCCGCCAGGCTGATAATGATCCCCACTACCAATGCACGTATATTTTTACTTGTCATGTTTTATGGACGCTGTCAGAACGGCCCCGTGGCTTTGTGTGGCAGGCCTAATTCTATACGGGCACGGATAAATTTGTAGGTATAATTGCTCTCCGGCAAGGCGCCACGAGCACTGGTCCGGGAAGAGCTTCCCTGGTCAGCTTATATGTGTCACGTGGTTGCGACCGGTATTGAGAACAAACGATTGACAAAGGACCTGGAAAAGACCATGCCCACAAAAAACACTATCCTTCTGCAATTAACCTTCGTAATCCTGGCTTTTACGGCTTTGAATGGTTGCGATGACCAGTCATCGAGGCCTGCTACGGCGCAGCGACAATCGTTTGATACCCAGCCCGTCACCGCCACCCCGGGCATCGAGGATTTAAAGGCCGTGCTGGCAATGAACCCAAATGACTTCGCCACACTGTCCACACTAGCAGACATGTATTTCGAAGCGGGTCGTTACCTCGAAGCCATCAACACTTACGACAAGGCCATTGGTGTTAACGCAATGTGTGCGGATTGTTACAACGACAAGGGCCTTGCCCTGCATTATCTGGGTGAGTCTGACGCAGCGGTCGCGGCATTCGACAAGGCGGTAACCATCGACCCCACGTTCGTGCATGCGTGGCTGAGCAAGGGATTTGTACTTGTTTCATCAGGCCGTTTCCAGGAAGCCATTGAACCACTAAACAAGGTCAAGGAATTGGATACCGAGGGTGGATTGGCTGCGGAGGCGGATAAGTTTCTGGTCTTGATTGCCGAACGGAGTACGCAATAGTACAGATATTTTTAGAATAACCGTTTTCCGTAAATCAACCTGCAGCCAGTCAGTCGGATTGCTGACTTTTCAAGCTATTGCGCGAAATCAACTTTCCGTCAGAAAAAATAACCAGCCGCGGCCTGACGCTATAACCACAGGGATGGGCCACCACCACACGGATGGTCAACGCCGGTTTACAAAATAAGGGTTATCCCTTTTCCTTCGAAGCCCAAAAGGCCGCCAGGTCTTGCAGTTCCTGATCGGTACGATCTTCCGTATAGGTGTTCATCATGCCATCGATGGTTTTTCCACCCTTACAAAAATTCCTCAACCGATCCAGGATATATTCCTCGTCGAGTCCGGCGATGGCGGGGGTTTCGAAATTGCCCTTACCTTCCATGCCATGACATGAAATACAATCGGAGGACAGGTCCGCGCCTCTTTCGACATTACCGGCAGCGTAGACACTGCCTGCCAGCAATAAGAGAAAAGTGACCGTGCATGTCATCGCAATTCTTGTCATCATTTTTTCATCTCCTTATGCATGAAGGGGTACCTGAACTTTACTCCAATTAAATCCAGAATCAAGGTCATCTCAGCCGCCCGTGGGCTTATCCTTGTTCCGGGTGTTCAAGGCAATACGTTTGGCACGGTCCCGCCATTTCTTGCGCGCCAGAACCTGCATGTCCTCGATGTTGTCCGATTCGTCCACGATTTCCAGCCCCAGCAACGTCTCCAGCACGTCTTCCATGGTCACGATGCCTTCCATACCGCCGATTTCGTCAACCACCAGGGCAATGTGCTCGCGTTTTTCAAGGAAACGTTTGAACAACTCGGATAACGGCAGGGACTCGTGCACCACCATGATCTCGCGTTTGATACTCTTGAGCGGCTCCGCGCCAAAACCTTCCACCAGGCGCTCCATCAATTCCGACTTCAGAAAGTAGCCTGAAATATGCTCGTTTTCCTCGCCTTCGTACAAGGGAATCCTTGAAAACGGCAATTTCTTGTGCCCCTTGTAAAACGCCTCGATGCTCTGCTTCTCGGAGGCCAGCATGACGACCGTTCTGGGGGTCAGAATGTCCCGCGATTCAACGCTTTGAAGACGCAACAGGTTGCCAATGATTTCCGTATCCTGTTGCTCGACAGCACCCTCGGTAACACCGATCTCGGCCATGGCGAGGAACTCGGAATGCGAAAAATCGCTCTGCGCCCCATCCTTTCTCAGGGTCTTGGTAATGTGCTGGCTGACCCATACCAAGGGGTACAACAGGAAGATAATCACCCTGAGCGTGGCGACGGTAAACGGGACCAGTTTTTGCCAGTGATTGGCGCCCAGTGTCTTGGGTATGATTTCCGACAGGATCAAAATACCGAGCACCATGATGGTCGGCACCAGGATACTGGTGATCATCGGGTTGGCATCCGCCCAGATCTTGGCAGATTGATCACCCACTCCAATCGCCCCCACCGTGTGGGCGATCGTATTGAGCGTGAGTATCGCCGCCAACGGCTTGTCGATATTTGATTTCAGGGCATCGAGATATTTGCCGATGCTGCCGCCCTGCATTCGTTTAAGTTGTGCATAAGACGGCGTGACGCTCAGCAACACCGCTTCGAGCAGCGAACACAAGAACGAAGCCAGGATGGCCAACAGGAAGAACGTAATCAGCAGGTCATACATTCGATGGCTGGGTCTCCACGCCCGTAAATCCGTTTAAATCGAGCCTCATTCGCCTTCTGAGTACCGGTTGCGCAAACCCTTGCTACGGAACACCAGGCAGGAAAGCGCAGTGAAAAGGGCCACTGCACCCAGGATGATGGCCATGCGATGCCAGGGTTGGCCATACTCGATGCGCAGTTGCGCCACCACGTACAGGGTGCGCACCCATTCGATGGCGCCCAGCAACAGGGCCAGCTGGATCAACCAGGGCACCCAGATCTTCCTTGACGCCAACGGGATTAACAGCAATAACGGTATCGCTGCCATGACTGTCTGGCCGGCACGAAAAAAATGCGCCGCCAATAGCAGGAAGCTGAGAAATACCGGTAACAACCTGAAAAAACTCATCTACAACACACTCCGGGGTAAATCAATTCTATTCTATAAGAATACGGGATACTGGTTATACTCACCATCTACGTCATACTGGGCTGGTACAAGTCCGCACATCTCAATACGGTGTAGGTACTGCCTGATTGGGTCAGTGTGCTGCGGTAAAGTACAACACGCTTGATTTCCATGCCGCAATTGACCCGCTGATCAATCTTCATCACCGGTTGCCTGGGATTGCGGATTCGCGCCAGCGTGACGTGTGGCCTGAACTTTTTGTGCTCAAACTCCAATCCCCGCTTGGTCAGCATGTCGCGGGTGGCTATTGCCAGCTCGTGTAAAGGTTCGCTTGCCTCGCCGGTCAGCGCGATAATTCGGCCGCTGTTATTT
>JAPHTE010000215.1 GCA_026196445.1 Lysobacterales bacterium | reverse complement strand
TTGCCGGTAATCGCGCCCGCCGCACCGGTGGGCTTGAGCCGTTGCAGGTCTTTCAAACCGGCAACGCCACCGGATGCCTGCAGTTGAATCTCCGGATACCGCTGGACGATCTCGCCGTACAGCGCGAAATTGGGTCCCGTCAGCGCCCCATCACGGCTGATGTCCGTGCACAGCAGGTGTCGTAAACCGCCGGCGGAAAGCATATCCAGCAGCTGCCACAGGTTTTTTTCACTACGCCGGGTCCAGCCGTGCGTCCTCGGCCAGGGCACGCCTTGCTCATCGATCCGGACATCCAGCGCAGCGACCAGCTTGTCGGTGCCGAATTGACCAAGCCAGGACAAAAATTGCCGGCTGTCGGTCACGCTGAGGCTGCCGACCACGATCCGGGCGGCGCCAGCATCCAGTCGCTTTTCTATGTCATTTTCTTGCCTTACGCCACCGCCGGTTTGCACCGATTGCTGTGCTTTTCCCAGCAGTTCGAACAGCGCCGTGGTATCAGCGGTGGCACCATCGCGGGATGCCGCCAGGTCTACTACGTGCAGCCATCCGGCCCCGGCGTCACTATAGCTGCGTGCCAGGTCGAGGGGCGTTAGCGGATAGTACGAAACCTGCTTGAAATCGCCATGTAGCAGGCGCACACAACGCCCGTCCAGCAGGTCGATGGCGGGTATCAGTTGCATAAGGCAGTGGTCTCCTCCATGAAGTTGGACAACAGTTTCGCCCCGTGCGATGCAGAGCGTTCGGGATGAAATTGTGCACCGTAAAAATTATCCTTCTGCACGATGGCGGTGAAAGTCTCACCATGGGTGCACGTGGCCAGCGTATTGGCCCCGACCGGGGCGCGGTAGGAATGCACGAAATAGAACCAGGGATGCTCCGGCAAGCCGCGCAACAGCTTGCTTGCGCGGGTTGCAGTCGTCGTATTCCAGCCCATGTGGGGCACGCGCAGACCGGCCGAGGGCTCAAGCTTCTCCAGGGTTCCGGGCACGATACCAAGACAGTCGACGTCTTCTTCGCCGGCATGGTTCTCCGTTGAGCGGTCAAACAACAACTGCATGCCGAGACAGATACCGAGCACGGGTTGTTGCAATGCCTGGATACATTCGACCAATCCCAGTTCACGCAAATGCTCCATGGCAGTGCCGGCGGCTCCGACACCCGGCAATATCACCCGGTCAGCTGAGCGTATCGTCTTCGCGTCACGGGTAAACACGGGCTCGACGCCCAGACGCCTCAACGCGTGCATGACGGAACTGATGTTGGCGCCACCGCTGTCGATGACGACGAGAGTGGTCACCGCAGTACGCCCTTGGTGCTGGGCAGATCAGAACCCTGCCTTGCCAGTGCCGGTTGCAAGGCCCGGCCGAGACCCTTGAACAAAGCTTCCACCATGTGATGCGTGTTCTCACCAGAGACTTCCAGGTGCAGGGCGCAGCGCAGGGACTGGCTCAGTGATGCAAAAAAATGTGACACCATCTCGGTCGACAGCTCCCCAACACTGTCACGTGGAAAGTCCGCGTTAAATACACAAGCCGGGCGCCCGGACAAGTCGATGGCCACGCTGGCCAGCGACTCGTCCATGGGTAATACGAAACCATAGCGGCCGATGCCACGGCGCTCACCCAGCGCCCGGTCCAGCGCCTGGCCGAGCGCCAGGGCACAGTCCTCCACCGTGTGGTGCTCGTCGATGTGCAGGTCTCCCTGGCAATCCAGCATCAGCCTGAAACCGGCATGCGAAGCGACCTGTTCCAGCATGTGGTCAAAAAAACCGATACCGGTGCTGATGTTGTTGCCGCCGCTGGCATCGAGGTCCACCTCAACGCTTATCCGCGTCTCGTTGGTATCACGCCGGACCACGGCCCGGCGTGGCCGGGTGCACAGGAAACGGGCAATTTCTCCCCAGCTGTCGCCTTCCGGCCCACACCTCAAGCCACCGATACCCATGTTCTCAGCCATCTGCAGATCTGTTTCGCGGTCACCGATAACCCAACTGTCTGCCAACTCCAGTTCACCCGATTTCAAGTAGTCCAGCACCATGCCGATACCCGGTTTCCGGTCCATTGATCCGTCCTCTTCAAAGTGCGGGTCAATGTGCTGCGCGGTAAAGCGGATGCCCTGCGAAGCGAACAGGGAAAGCATCTTGTCGTGGGCGGGCTGAAAATCCTCGAACGGATAGGCCTCGCTGCCGAGGCCGTCCTGGTTACTGACCATGACAAATTCGTAACCGGCGGCTTTGAGTTGCAGGAGCGCCGGGATGACACCGTCCATCAGTTCCAGCTTTTCCAAACTGTCGACCTGCTGGTCTGCCGGCTCGGTAATCAGTGTTCCATCCCTGTCGATAAACAGGATGCGCCTTTTTGCATTGCTCATAACTGTGCTCCATAGGCCCGCAGCGCAGTTTTCAGCGCCCTCATTTCCGCCTCGCTGCCGACCGTCAGGCGGACGCAGCCCGCCAGCCCCGGCTGCGAACTGAAGTTTCGAATCCGTATACCGCTGGCTGCGCACCAGCCCACCAAACCGTCTGCATCGGGCACACGTAGCAGGATGAAGTTGGCCTTGCTCTGCCAGGTATCCTCAACCCAATCGCATTGCGAGAGAAATTCATGCAAATCCTCCCGGCCCAACCTGACCGCACGGATAAATTGCCGCTGGCGCTCGACCGCATCACCGCTGACCGCCTGCAGCGCAGCATCCACCGCCGTCGTGGCCAAGGGATATGGTGCGATCACACGTTGCAACAACCCGATAACGGCCGGGTCAGCAATGACGATACCGCAACGCACGGCCGCAGCGGCCCAGGCCTTGGACAAGGTCCGTAGCACCACCAGCTGTGGCCAGCGCTTGACCAGTTCGCTGGCCGACGGGTCGTTACAAAATTCAATGTAGGCCTCGTCCAACACCACCAGCGCCCTGTCCTCGCAGGCGGTCAAAACGCTTTCCAGTTGATCGCGCCTGATCACGTCCCCGGTCGGGTTGTTCGGTGAAGTCAGAAATACGAGCTTGACGCCGTACTGCCCGCTGACAATACGCGCCAATTCGGCAAAATCGATCTTGAAACCGTTGTCCGCCTGCCGGGGCACATCAATGATTTTTGCACCCTGGATGGTCGCGGAGATGCGGTACATGCCAAAGCAGGGTGTGCATTCAAGGATTGCATCCTCACCCGGGCGGCAAAACACCCGGGTCAGCAAGTCGATACCCTCGTCACTTCCACGGGTAACCAACAAATTGTTCTCCGGTACCTC
>JAPHTE010000157.1 GCA_026196445.1 Lysobacterales bacterium | reverse complement strand
TTCTTCTTCTCTTTTTCGTAAGTGCTTTTCTTGATCTTGTCGGTATACGGGTACTTGCCTTCCTTGAACAGCTTGCTGATGGATTCCGGACAGGCGCGGATTTTCTTTATGGTTGCCGACTTGTATTCACCACCCAGGTAGGTGTCTTCCAATTCCGGGTGTTCCTGCAGCGCCTCCTCGTAAACCGTGGCCGGATCTTCATTTGTTACATCCGTTTGCGGTTTACCGGCGTCATTGACCTTGTTGTCTGTATCCATCTGGCCGTTGTCCTCTGATTCCACATATTTCTTTAACAGGACATTTAATAATACCCGAAACGGCTGGAAAAGGTCCGCTGCCCGGATGCTGTCACTGGTTGCCCGGCAGGTAACGGATCAACTGAGCAAATTCGTCTATAGCCAGTTTTGCCATGCCTTCGGTGAGTGGAATCCTGACCACGTGGCCGGAACCCGGTGCAGCGTCAACGCTGTGACCGTCGCGGTCGATGATGCTTCGCAGGATGAACGTGAGGTTGCCGCCCGGTGTCATCAATTGCAGCTGGTCACCGCGTTCAAAGCGGTTTTTGACGTCGATGGTCAGGCACCCATCATCACGCCCGATGACGGCACCCACGAACTGTTGACGGTCGCTCCTGGACATGCCGCGCTCGTAATTCTGGTACTCGGCGGGCGGATGGCGCCGGTAAAAACCCTCGGTGAAGCCCCGGTTGGCCATGCCCTCGAGTTCGTCCATCAAGCCGATGTCGAAAGGCCTGCCGGCCATGGCGTCGTCGATGGCGTGTTTGTACACCTGGGTGGTGCGCGCGACGTAGTAAACCGACTTGGTACGGCCCTCGATCTTGAATGAATCGATACCCATCCGCGCCAGGGTTTCCACGTGCTGCACCGCGCGCAGGTCCTTTGAGTTCATGATGTAGGTACCGTGTTCATCCTCGTACGCCGGCATCAGTTCACCCGGGCGGTTCTGCTCTTCCAGCAGGACCACGGGCTGTTCAGGTTCCACCCGCGGTATCTCGAGCGGCACGGTGTCACCGGTGGCGGTTTCACGTGCATCGTGTACGTCGTATTTCCAGCGGCAGCTATTCGTGCAGGCGCCCTGGTTGGAGTCACGGTGCGACATGTAACCCGATAGAAGGCAGCGGCCGGAATAGGCGATGCACAAAGCGCCGTGCACGAAGGTTTCCAGCTCGATATCCGGGCACTGCTCACGGATTTCGGCGACTTCCTTCAGCGACAACTCCCGCGACAGGATAATGCGCTTCAGTCCCATGCTCTGCCAGAACCTGACCGCGGCATAGTTGACCACATTGGACTGCACAGACAGGTGGATGGTCTGCTCCGGCCAGCGTTCGCGCACCATCATGATCAGCCCCGGATCGGACATGATCAGGGCGTCCGGCCCCATCGCGATGATCGGCTCCAGGTCCCGGATATAGGTCTTTAACTTGCTGTTGTGGGGTGCGATATTGCTGGCCAGGAAAAACAGTTTGCCCTGTCTGTGCGCCTCCTCGATACCACTGGCCAACACCGCCTCCCTGCTGAATTCGTTTTCACGCACGCGCAGGCTATAACGAGGCTGACCCGCATATACCGCATCGGCGCCATAGGCGAAAGCAAAACGCATATGCTGCAGGGAACCGGCGGGGGAGAGAAGTTCAGGTCGTTTCATTTACAGGCCGTTGTGTACGGTTTGGTAAGTAATTTGGTTGATGAACCTTTTTGCAATCGCTGGCTCAATAGATAACAGCAGGCTATCATACCAGCCCTTGATCATGGGCTCACCGGTCTGTTCTCTATACGCACAGAGCTATATTATTTCTAACGGAGTATATACATGAAAATTGTAAGAAATGTTTTCGCAGCGGCCACGCTGGTCCTGTTTGCAACGAGTGTCGCTGCAGGTGAAGGCGGGAAAATTAAGGGACACATGCCGGAGTTTTCAGATTTTGACCTGGACGGCGATGGCGCAATCGTTGAACAGGAGTTCAATGAGGGTCATGCCAAGCGATTCAGCGAAAGGGCAGCCGAAGGTCACGAATTGAAAAATGCGGGCAAGTGTAAATTTGCCGATATCGATGCTGATTCTGACGGTGCGATCAGCCAGGAGGAGTTTACGGCTCACAGGGCCGAGCATAAGAACAAGGGTCATCACAATTGCGAAGACATGGAAAAGTGCGGCCACCAGCATAAGCACATAAAAAAGCATCAGGAACAAGCTGAGGAAAAGGTCAAGGAACAGGCAGCGTGATTGCGCACCAGGTCTGATCTGACACATATCCCGGTTCGGGGGTAGCGGGCCCAGGTGCCCGTTACCCCTTTTTGTTGCAATTTGAAAAATTAGCTGTATACTTACTAGTAGGTAAGTAAAGGTAAATGGAAATGCGCAGGATTAGCGACACACGCGATCAGATCATGGACCGGGCAGCTCATCTGCTGATGAGCCGTGGATTCAATGGTTTTTCTTACCGGGATATTTCTTCACATCTCGGAGTCAAGAATGCCGCGGTGCATTATCACTTCCCGTCCAAGT
>JAPHTE010000457.1 GCA_026196445.1 Lysobacterales bacterium | reverse complement strand
GCGCCGGTGAAGCGGTTGTAGTGAAACAGCTGACTGAACCCGAATGTGAACGGTGCCGAATCAAAATCCGGGAGGTCCCGCTGGTCTTCGTAGGGGACGTACAGGTAGAACAAGCGCGGCTCCAGTGTCTGCATCCTGCCGTTGTTGCCATCGCGCTGCAGGAAAAGGCCGGTGTCGAAACTGAGGATCTCCGTAGCACGGCTAGGCGAGCTATCGCCCTGCTCACCATGCCAGTCCAGGTCATAGGAAGTGAAACGGTAACCGACACTCGGTTTCATGTAGCCCCAGTCGGTGCTGATGTTCCACTCGACCATGGGCAACAGGTCCAGACGCGAGCCAGTGACGCCGACATCGCGGTCAAAGTAAACCAGCTCTGAACCCAGGCGCAGCCTGAGGCCCTGTAACCCCAGGGAGCGGTCGAGGTCGAACGCGATTCGCGGCAGGCGGCGGTACGGCTCGTTGGTCGGTCTGACCGAGCTGTCAACAACCTGGAAATCATCTGCAATGATCGAAAAATTCCAGTAATGGCCACCACCGTAAACACCAGCTTTGCTACGCAGGTACTGCCTCGAAGCCGCCGCCAGGCTGTTGGCAAAGTCCTGGAAGTACTGGTCGTCGCTGACCCGGTCGACCACCACGGCGGTGCGCCAGCGTTCGCTCAATCGTGCCCCGTGTCCAAACCGGTAGTGATAGCGCAACTCGCGGGTTTTCTTATCGCTCGGCAACCAGTCGAAATCCAGCGACCCGCCCGTGCGGCGGGACATGAAGCGGTACTGGGCGGTGATCATGGCCCCACGGTCAGTAAAGTAGCGTGGCTGAATCGTGGCGTCCTGGTTGGGGGCGATATTCCAGTAAAAGGGGATACCGATTTCGAAGCCGTTGTCATTTGCGCTGCTGAGCGCCGGGTACAGGAAGCCCGTTTTCCGCCGGTCATCGATGGGGAAGGTCATGTAGGGCAGGTACAGGATCGGGATATCGAAGAACTTCAGCTTGGCGTGCTTGGCAGTACCAGTGCCCGCTTCGAAATCCAATGCCAGTTCCTTTGCGCTCAACTCCCATTCCGGCTTGTCTCCAGGACAGGTTGTGAAATAGAGCTCATGCAGCAGGCTGTGGTTGCCCGAATCCAAAATGATTTCCGAGGCGCTACCCTTGGCGCTGGTCCCCGTCAGCCCGTAATCGACCTCAGTGAAACGACCGCTTTCATCGTCGAAATTGTAGCGCGCGCTGCTGCCGGAAATGTGTACAACAGAATCCTCGTAAGCCATTGCGCCTGGCGTGGTAATCGCGTGGTTGCCGGGGTCATAACGCAAAAGCTCAGTGGTCAGTAACTGGTCTGCCCGCCGCAACTCCACTTTTTTCCGCGCCTCGGCTGGCCCGTTTTGCCCGGCGTCGAACTGGTAAGCCTGGAGGTAGATGGGTGCCTGGCTGCGATCCGGTGTTTTCCTGAGCATCGGAGCCAGGCTGGGGCCTGGGCAGGAAAGCGCCCGATCCGGTTCCTCTGCCGCGTACGAAACACCCTGTAACGACGCCAGGAGTGCCAGCGACAGGATCAATGTTCTTGAACAGTTTCGGGTCACAAATCAGGGCTGCATTTGGTCAACATGATAAGGGCGCGTATTCTACCAAGTTTATCCGCGTCATGATTTTTCGGTGGCCCCGTTACGGTGAGGCGTCCAAGTTGTCATAGATCGTCGTGTGAAGCAACGATTTCAGGTATCCATCCAGGCGGTATCAAACGCAACATCAAGGCTGGTCTTCGGCATCCACGAATTTCAATGCAGCCGAGTTGATGCAATAACGCTGACCACTCGGTGGCGGTCCGTCATCAAAAATATGCCCCAGGTGTGCATCGCAACGCGGGCACAGTAACTCGATACGGTGCATGCCATGGCTGTGGTCAGGCCGCTGGGCAATTTCCGCCGTGTCGAGCTCCCCGTGAAAACTCGGCCAGCCACAGCCTGAGTGGTATTTACTGTCGGAGCCGAACAGCGGGTGGTCACAGCAGACACAGTGATAATACCCGGTTTCGGCATGGTCACAGTACCGGCCACTGAAAGGCGCCTCGGTGCCGGCCTGTCGCGTCACCCGGTACTGTTCGGCATCCAGTTGTGCCTGCCATTCGTGCGCTTGCTTGGCAATTTTCTTCATGGTTTCAAATCCTGTAGATATACAAATGGTAACAGGGATTGCCAGCATGGCTGAACCCCTGGCCTGTGTTAAAGTCACAAACTCTCTGCGGGCGCGTTGGCCCATAATCAAGGCCTGGAAATTTTAGATGCGTAAATACAAGTTTTACCTGCTGTCCATCCTGCTGCTATGGCCCGTCATGCCGGTTCTCGCCGGCAACGAGGACCCTGTTTCAAAAGCCCATCAACTGGTACAGG
>JAPHTE010000448.1 GCA_026196445.1 Lysobacterales bacterium | reverse complement strand
TAGCAACACGGCACAATGGAGCTCGATACGCGCTGTTCGCACTGTCGTTGTCCTCATCGCTCTGGCTGGCTTTGGAGGGTATCATGACAGCATTATCAGGAAGGTTGTACCACCTTCTTCATCCCTTCCGATACACGACCGTTAGTCAACCACTTTAGGAAGCCGGTTGCGCCGGTATTGCATCTCCCTGTGAACAGAAAAACACCGTTTTACCGTCACGGAACCCGTATGCGAAATGGAAGTGTTTGCCCGCCGAGTTGGCAACACAATACACCCTGAATTACCGGGTACGTCTTACTTTTTAGGAATATTGACACTCAGATATATTGTTTATCAGTAATTATTTATTGATTATCAATAAATATTACACTATTCTCTGTACTCTAGGGAATTTCTGAACAAAGGCCAATCTGCATGAATACCGCCCGGCAAAAGAAACTGACGATATTGGTTAAGCATTTCTTCAACCTGACTTGGTACCTGTTTATTTTCTTCGCTATCGCCTGGCCTGTTATGGTCATGGTTGTGGGTTTGAGTATCTCCGCCGATCCGGAAAAACGGCATGCTGATATCAGTGTGTATTCCGGCTTCAAGATCAATACTGATGTCTCGACCGGGCTGGCAAACAGTACACCGGAAGCAACGTCACTACTTCTAAGCGGACATGGCGATCTGAAAATAGAAAATACCCGTTCCCGTCTGAGCTGGTATCTGTTCGGGACAATTTCGCAGGTAATGCTATTCATTTTTCTGCTTGGGTTGTGGCAAATGCGAAGATTGTTCAGCTCTCTGGCAGTTGGCAACACCTTTACAGAAAGGAATGTCCAGCATGTCAGGGTGCTGGGTTATGTGGTGATCGCCTGGAATATCATTTTGCCGGCCTTACAGTATTTTGGTGGCCGGTTGATGCTAAGCGACATCGCATTCGATATTCCGGGTATTCAGTTATATCCTTCATTTGAACTGGACATTGGCGGGGTATTCGTCGGTCTGGCGATTCTGGTTCTTTCCGGCGTGTTGCATGAAGCGGTCAATATAAAAAAGGATCAGGTATTGACAATCTGACATGGCAAAAGTGATAAAAATCAACCTGGATTTGTTACTACTCCAGCGTCAAATGTCATTGACCGAGTTGTCTGAATCAGTGGGCATAACGATGGCAAACCTGTCCATTCTTAAACGCGGTAAAGGACGGGCGATCCGTTTTTCCACGCTCCTGGCATTATGCGAGGCATTGAACTGTGAACCCGGCGATTTACTAAAAATTGAAGAAGAAACCTGATGTTGGGCCCTCAGGTTTCTTTGCAGGGTCCGATTAGCCGCGTTTTATGGATAACACTTTTTCCAGTTTCACCTGGTCCGCTGCAAAATTTCGTATCCCTTCGGCAAGTTTTTCCGTGGCCATCGCATCTTCATTGTGCCCCCAGTAGAAATCGGCCTCGCTGAGACGTGTTTTAATATCATTTGATGAAGCGGATTCCGGGTGCAGAATCCGCGTCAATTCCGCTTCATTCTCGGCGAGTTCCTGCATCAGGCCCGGGCTGATCGTCAGACGGTCACAACCTGCGAGCTGGCGAATCTGGTCGCTGTTACGAAAACTCGCGCCCATGACCACGGTGTCAAAACCGTGGGTTTTGTAGTATGCATAAATTCGCTGGACTGAAAGGACGCCCGGGTCTTCTGCAGGCGCATAGGAATCCACGCCATCGTGTTTCCTGTACCAGTCGAATATCCGGCCAACGAAGGGCGAAATCAAAAACACACCGGCATCGGCGCAGGCCTGGGCCTGTGTAAAGCTGAATAACAGTGTCAGATTGCAATTGATGTTTTGTTTTTCAAGCTCTGCTGCCGCCTGTATTCCCTGCCAGGTGGATGCCAGCTTGATCAGTATCCGGTTTCGCTCAATACCATTTTCTTCATAAAGATCAATCAGTTTTTTAGCCCGGGTGACGCTCGCACGCTGGTCAAAAGAAAGCCGCGCGTCTACCTCGGTGGAGACACGACCGGGGACAATCTTGAGAATTTCCCTTCCAATCAGCACCGCCAGCTTATCGGTTGCGTTATTCAGCTGGGTTCGGGAATCGCCACCCAGGGATTCGGCGTAACTTTGAGACTGCTTCAGTAATTCTGTGTAATGCGGCAGGTCGACGGCTTTTAGCAATAACGAAGGGTTGGTGGTCGCATCCTCCGGCTGGTAACGCCTGATGGATTCGATATCACCGGTATCGGCGACGAGCATGGTGAATTGCTGCAGTTGTTCGAGTTGATTCATGATTGGTATCTTCACTAAATGTGCGCGTTCGGCAAATGAAATCCTGCGCCGGATTGGCAAGCTGTTACAGCCGGGGGTGTATCAACGGTATCTGATTGAGCAAGCTTCAACCGTTCAGTATTTCTTCAATGGCGTCCAGTAACTCCTTGGCGTCATAGGGTTTTTCGAAATAACCGGCCGCGCCCATGTCTTTTGCCCTCTGCAATAGTTCAGCGCTCTTGCTGGCGGTGATGAAAACGATGGGCACCATGGTCTCTAACTGCTCCATGATCCGCTCGGCTACCATGAAGCCATCACCGGCGGGTAAATTAATGTCCAGCAAAACCAGGTCCGGTTGAATTTTCTTGGCCTGCATTAGCCCGGTGGCCGCGTCGTAGGCCGTGTTTGCCCTGTAACCTGCCGATTTCAACCGGACCGAAAGGGCTTGTGCAACCCGGGCATCGTCCTCAATGATCAGTATTTTTTTCATGGTTTCCTGTGTTACCGAATTTTGGGGTAAACAAGCCGATGACGCAGACGGTTAAGTGATTAACCAAAAACGAATGCCTCTGGCTCTCTCCTCTTAGTTGACAATGGGACCTGTTGTTTTACAGGTAATGATAACCGAAATGTAGTGCCCTTTTTGGGTTTGCTCTCCACGCTGATGTCTCCCCCATGCAAACGTATTATTTCTTTGCACAGATATAATCCGAGGCCAAATCCCTCTTTCTGCTCGTGGTCGGACGGATCAACCTGGAAATAACGACGAAAAATGTAGTCCAATTGATCTTCCGGGATACCGCGCCCGGTATCTGTCACCTCGATATTGACCCAGCCTGCACGGTGTTGGTCCTGGTTCAGCTTTACTGTAACCAAGCCATGTTCCGGGGTAAATTTCAGGGCGTTGATCAGCAGGTTGAGCAAAACCTGAGTAATTCGACTCTTGTCGATTTCCACTTCCTTAATACCCTGTTCGAATTCGGAGCGAAGCTCTATATTTCTGGTCACGGCCTCGGACTTCACGATGCTCAGAACTCTCGAGATGAGTTTGTTTAACATGACAGGCTCGGGAAACAGACTCATTTTCCCGGTATCAAGGCGCACCAGATCGAGCAGGTCATTAACGTATATTGTCAGGTCTGAACAACTTTCCTGCACGAAGCCAAGGTATTCGGCCTGGGTCTCGTTCAGGTCACCAACCAACCCCTCGGTTACAAAAGATAAAAACTCTCTTGCGGACGTCAGTGGTGTTTTGAGCTCATGGGCCAGGGAGTGATAGAAATATTGAATCTCTTCATTTCTCTTCACCAGTTTCCTGTTGGTTTCACCCAGGTTTTTAGCCGCCTCGTCACGCTCTCGTTGCGTGGTTATGCTCAACAAGGCGAAGCCGAGATCGCTGACGATCTGTCTCAGAAGTTCAATTCTTCGTTTATCTGCCTTGAGATCATTGGGCATGGAAACATGTATCCACCCATAAAGCTGCCCTTGGTGACCCAGCTGTGAAACCATGGCGTTGCCAGGCCGGCATACGTTAAACAAACGACAATTTTCACAGCAGGAACAAGATGGTCCTACAACAATGACGTCTTGCTGTTCCAGGCTAAGTTTATGGCAATCCGGCGCTCTATCCTGACTGAATGCTTCCAGTATTTGCTCAAAATCTTCCGCCTCGATACCTGACTGGGCGCACCCTTCTTCCACCGGTGAATCACTGTTCAGAGTAATCCAGGCAGTCCTGAAAATTTCCGCCTTCGCCAGGACTTCACAGGCTGACTTGATCAGCTTCGCCGAAGACTTCTCGCGCACGATAAGCTGGTCAAGTTCGCGGATCAGGTTCAGCATCTTGTTCAACTGGTCTATATCCCGGACCCTGTCAGCGACCATTTCCTCGAGCCGGTTCCGGTGTCTCTGCAACTCCCTGCGGTCATGATCCAATTCCAGGAAAACACGAACCTTGGCTAACAGGACTTCGTGTTTGTACGGCTTGGCCAGGTAGTCAATACAACCGACCTCATAACCTTTGAACATGTGAAATTCGTCGTTGTAGGCTGCGGTGACGAACATGATGGGTACGTTCTGGGTTTTGCGGTTGCTGCGCATATGCGCTGCCAACTCATAGCCATCCATGCCGGGCATTTGAACGTCGAGGATGGCCAGCGCGAAATCATTTTCCAGGGTTGCGTTCAGTGCGTCTTCCCCATTGCTGGCTTCGACCAATGTGGCGTTAACACTCTCCAATACCTTTCTCATTACTATGAGGTTGATCGAATTGTCATCGACAATGAGGATTTTGGGGAGCGGGTGATCAGGTACCACGGTCGCATCACACGACTCAATTCCGCCGCGTGCAATGATTGCTTCAGATGCAGTATCCATCATCTAATAGTGAACGGGTTGCCGCCATTTGGCTACTGTCAAAATATGATGGTCTTGCAGGGCAGAAAAGGTTCACAATATCACCCCCAACAAGCCCTGGTGTTACATCTCGGCTCGAAATTCAACCCGCTGCCTTTGTATGGCTCGATACATCGCGACTACAACTGCGAACTGACCTCTTGATGCCACTGCAATCCGTAGTACGATTGGGTAGCCTCAAGGGGTATGATCAACAACATGATTAATCTGGGTGACGCCCGTCTGCTTGAATACCTGCAAACCATCCCTGGGTTGGATGTACCCAAAGGACTCGCGAACCTGTCAAATAATATTCATCAATTTCATGAGCTTATTGTACAAGTCGACGAAAGGTACTGGTGTGACATCACACGTTTAGAACAGGCTTTGAAAAACGGAGAAGAGACACAGGTTCTGCGTCAAATCCACGACTTCAAAAGCGCTACGGGGACGCTGGGGCTGACGACCCTTCAGAACTGTGCGGTTACCCTTGAATCCCATTTACGGGGCAACGGCAGCAGGGCGGATAAGGAAACGCTGAAACTCGCAGGTACCCTGCGCACGGAGATGGACCGGTTTCACCACGCATTGCTGCGACGCAAGACCAGCTAGAACCGCTGCGGAGTTGTATTCGGCTTCGCCGGCCGCTAAGCCAGTGCTTTCTGCGTCTGTTGCAGGACGTCTTCCGCCTGGAACGGCTTGGTTACGTAACCTTTAGCGCCCATGCGAATAGCCTCCTCCACGACCTCATTCTGATCGATCGCCGTGACCATCAGCACCCGGGCTTCCGGATACCGTTGCATGATCTTGCCAAGCGTAGTCATGCCATCACCACCTTCCATCTGGATGTCCAGCGTCACCAGGTCCGGCTTGAGCTGCTCAAACATTTCAACTGCCTGCTGGCCGTTCTCAGCGTTCCCGATGATCTCGTGACCAACATTTTCGAGCATAACCCGCAGAATGTTACGCATGATCAGGACGTCATCTACGATTAGTATTTTTGCCATGTTCTCTTCCGTCAATCTCTATGACCTGCCGATTCCGTATCGATTCCAGTCTAAATACGCTGATTGTAGATATAACCGTAATCCGAATAAGCGATATTGCCGTAACGCTGCATATTGACCTGCTCCAGCACGATGCCGGCCAATTCTACATTGCCCGCCTGGAGTTTATGGATAGCCGAACTGGCTTTCTTCTTGGACGTCTTGTTCCAACG